>NZ_JBCAUP010000011.1:0-236833 GCF_038433355.1 Brucella cytisi | reverse complement strand
ATTACTCGATGATCGAGGAGACGATGCCTGCACCGACGGTGCGGCCGCCTTCACGGATAGCGAAGCGGAGCTTCTCTTCCATGGCGATCGGCACGATCAGGGTGACGTCCATAGCGACGTTGTCGCCAGGCATAACCATTTCCGTGCCTTCCGGCAGCGTGACAACACCGGTCACGTCCGTCGTGCGGAAGTAGAACTGCGGACGGTAGTTCGTGAAGAACGGCGTATGACGGCCACCTTCGTCCTTGGTCAGAATGTAGGCTTCTGCCTTGAACTTGGTGTGCGGCTTCACAGAACCCGGCTTGCAGAGAACCTGGCCGCGTTCAACGTCTTCACGGCCAACACCACGGATCAGAGCGCCGATGTTGTCGCCAGCCTGGCCCTGATCGAGCAGCTTGCGGAACATTTCAACGCCGGTAACCGTCGTCTTCGCCGTCGCCTTGATGCCGACGATTTCAACTTCTTCACCAACCTTGACTATACCGCGCTCAACGCGACCCGTCACAACCGTACCACGGCCCGAGATCGAGAACACGTCTTCGATCGGCATCAGGAACGGCTGGTCGATCGGACGTTCCGGGGTCGGAATGTAGTCGTCAACAGCGGCCATCAGCGAACGAACGGCGTCTTCGCCCAGTTCCTTCGAAGAATCTTCCAGAGCAGCAAGAGCCGAGCCCTTGATGATCGGAACTTCGTCGCCCGGGAAGTCGTACTTCGACAGAAGTTCGCGTACTTCCAGTTCAACCAGTTCGAGCAGTTCTGCATCGTCAACCTGGTCGCACTTGTTCAGGAACACGACGATTGCCGGAACGCCAACCTGACGAGCGAGCAGGATGTGCTCACGGGTCTGCGGCATCGGGCCGTCAGCGGCCGAAACAACCAGAATTGCGCCGTCCATCTGGGCAGCACCGGTGATCATGTTCTTCACATAGTCAGCGTGACCTGGGCAGTCGACGTGTGCATAGTGACGGTTCGGCGTTTCGTACTCGACGTGTGCCGTCGAGATCGTGATGCCGCGGGCGCGCTCTTCAGGAGCGGCGTCGATCTGGTCATACGCCTTGAACTCGCCGAAAAACTTCGTGATCGCTGCAGTCAGCGACGTCTTGCCATGGTCAACGTGACCAATCGTGCCGATGTTAACGTGGGGCTTCGTACGTTCGAATTTGCTCTTTGCCATCGCCGTTGTTCTCTTTGTTCTAGAACCGCTCAAGCGCCAGCACAAAAGCCTTTTGGCTTTCGGGCCAGCATTTATGCCAAAACGGAACGGCGAACCGCCCGTCGATGATTCCTTACACGCCAAACCGCTCTGAAAAATTTGGAGCGGGTAGCGGGAATCGAACCCGCGTATTCAGCTTGGAAGGCTGCTGCTCTACCATTGAGCTATACCCGCGCACTCTTAACTCTGATCCGACAGTGGTGGAGGGAGTTGGATTTGAACCAACGTAGGCATAGCCAACGGATTTACAGTCCGTCCCCTTTAACCACTCGGGCATCCCTCCAGATAACACTATCAGCAGAGTCGAGCGACTAGGCATTTCCGCGGGGTTCTGGCTGACTGTTGGGCCAGCCGTCGATCCGCGAGGGGCCTTATGACGATAAGCTTATCCCCTGTCAACAGGGTAAAAGCGAAAAGAATGCATGTCCGTCCACAACGTCGTGGAAAGATCCTCTTCCACGCTCCTGTTCCATAGGCTCAAACGCCCGCATTTCTCAGGATTTTCCAGCCATCAGAGATTATTTTGCAATCAGAACAGCCTGATAGCAATCACAGGTGAAGTCGCTATCTTCCGCTCACCTAAAGAGTTATAAGCACGCCATGACCGATCAAAACTCGCCCCGCACCCCAAAAGATTCTCATTATGCGCGCCTGCGCCGCCAGCATCGCGACCAGAAGGCCGTGACCGAAGGCAAATCACCGCGCAAATCGCAGCGTCCTTCCATTTCGGCAGGTGCCGTGACTGAGGGAACCGTACGGCTTTATGGCCTGCATACAGTCCGCGCCGCCGTGGAAAACTCGGAACGCAAGATATTGCGCATGCGCGCGACGCGAAACGGATTCGCTCGACTTGAGATCGGAGAGGCTGAATCTCTCCCCTTCCCTGTCGAAATCGTTGATCCGCGCGATATCGACAAGGAAACCGGTTCCGAGGCCGTCCATCAGGGCGTCATGATAGAAGCTGAGCCGCTGCGCGCCCGTAAACTGTCCGAACTTAAGGACAGCCCGCTGCTTCTCGTTCTCGATCAGGTTACCGATCCGCACAATGTCGGCGCTATCATGCGTTCAGCCGTCGCCTTCGGAGCTGGCGCGCTGATTACGACAAGCCGTCACAGCCCGCAGGAAACCGGCGTTCTGGCGAAGGCCGCCTCCGGTGCACTCGAAATGATCTCTCATATCGAAGTGCGCAATCTGGCCGAAGCGATTGAAGAACTGCACAGCCTCGGGTTCCAGACCATCGGTCTTGATTCGGAAGGGCCACAGGAAATGGAAGCCACCTTGTCCGGCGGACGAATCGCCCTGGTACTGGGTGCAGAAGGCAAAGGCCTGCGTCAAAAGACGCGCGAAACAGTCACCGCGCTTGCCCGCCTCGACATGCCGGGCGAAATCAAGTCGCTCAACGTATCGAATGCGGCAGCAATCTCGCTTTACGCTGCTGAGCGATATCTGCGCGCGTTGATTCGAGTATGACTCTTCAATGAAATGCCTCCCGGCCGGTTTTCTGCCGGGAGATATAGAATCGCGATGACCCGGAGCGGTTCCAGCTCAAACAGAAGCGTGGAACCGCTCTATCTCTTTGTTTGTACGCATTATCCTACGCGAAACCGCTTCGCACTGTCGCTGGAAATGCTCTCAGGCAGTGGCGATATAGGTGCGAATATCTTCCGCCTCGCGCTCAACATCTTCGATGCGCCGCTTCACAACGTCACCAATCGAGATGATTCCCACGAGCTTGCCATGTTCTTCCACCGGCATATGGCGGAATCGGCTTCGTGTCATGATTTCCATCACCTGATTGATCGTGTGATGTTCGCGACAAACCTGCACTTTTGCCGTCATGACCTCGGTGACCGGCATGCTCATGGCCTTGGTTTCTTGAGCGGCGACAGCACGCACCACATCGCGCTCTGACAGGATTCCCTTAATTCGACCGGCCTCGTCGCACACCACCAGAGCGCCGATCTTGTGTTTGTTCAACATGGCGACAGCGTGGGATAGTGTATCGGCAGGTGCGATAACCACTACATCCCTGCCCTTTGTCTCGAGAATCGATCTTACGGTCATGCCAAAGTCCCTCCAAGATTTAGCACTCGCTGCTTCTGGCGTTCAAACGCCATATGAAGCAGAACGCAGCTCCTCCCACCACGTTCCATGATGGTGCGCTTCGACCGTCCGATTAGCAAGTGGCATCAAATGGGGAGAAGGCTTTGTCAAAGCCAAAAGAGTGCAGAACCTATCGCCTCAGCACGGCATCATAGCTGCGTGGGCGGTCCATCAGTGAAATACCGAAGAAGCCGGCAATGAAGCCGCCTATATGCGCTTCCCAGGCAATGCTGGAAAGGTCCGCCCCGCCAGTCGAATAAAGACCGGTAATGATGTTGATCAGGAACCAGACACCCACAAAAGTCAGGACGGGCTTCAGCGTCAGGGTCAGCCCCACCGGAAGAACGGGGCCTGCGAATTCCGATCTGCGTCCATGGCCGATGCGACGAAAACCGTAACGCGCCGCTGCACCCATCATTCCCGAAATCGCGCCCGATGCGCCCACCAGTGGCGAAACACTGTCCGGATAGATCGCATAATGGGTCAACCCGGCAATCACCGAAGTGAATATCCAGAAAACGATCATTCGTCCGGTACCGATGCGCCCGGCCAACGGGGAACCGAAAGCCGCAAGCCAAATCATGTTGACGGCAATATGGGCGAAGCCGCCATGCATGAAGGAATAGCTGATGAGCGTAAAAAGTGCGGCGGGATCGGTGAACCCGTCCGCCAGCGAGAACCGCGCCGGAATGAGCGCGAAGTTCAGCATGAATTCATAGTTCTGCTGCTCGCTGATGAGGTAATTCTGGTAAATATAGACTGCGGCGCAGAGGCCAATCAGAGCGAGAACAACGCCCGGAATATTGAACATCGGCTCACTACCGCCCGACCGGCGGTTACTGCCGTTCATTTCCGGCTGGGGAACGCTCATGAACTGCTGCTTTCTATTTTATGCGAAGCACCGCAATTGGATCGAAGGAGCCTTTTGCGTCTGGTCGATGCATGTTGATAGGGCAGAATTTGTTAAAAATAAAGGCCGACGGACGTTCCCGGTCGGCCTTCACGCGAACAGAAATCTTTCGCGAAATTAAATCTGGAGCTCAGAAAAACGCCAACCAAGTCAAAGGCTTCGTCTGATGTCCTATCAAAGCGCGTCTTTCAGTGCCGTGCAACCATTACTTATTATTAACCTTAACGAACGAGCCCGGTGGATGAAGAAAGGGTTAAACTGGCATCCTCGCCGTTAATACTATTTTAATGCGTTCAACAGCGGAGCCAGCCTCCGCGTGCAACGGACAAATCAACGGCGCATGATGAAACACCGCAGTACGATCGCGATTTTCACCGAATGGCAGCGTTTGGCCCGCACTGAAAGCGGTTTCTTTCGCGCGCCGATGCGCGAACAGATCGAGCCGCGCAAGCTCGGGCGCCATCTGTCCGACCTCTTCTTCCTTGAGGCTGAAAAAGACGGCGACCTGTCGTTTCGTCTGGCGGGAACACGCATCTGCACCCTTTTCGGTCGCGAACTGAAGAACACACGGTTTCTCTCGCTCTGGTCCGAGCGGGACCGGGCAGCCCTTGGCGAACTGTCGGAAAATGTAAGTAGCCTGGAAGTCCCTGCCCTCGTTTCGCATGTGGGAATCAGCATGTCCGGGCGAAGCCTCGGGCTGGAAATGTTTCTCGCCCCACTGGAGGCGCCAAACGGGCAGATCAGCCTGCTTGGCAGCATCGCCGTGCTTGATTCCGTCGCGTGGGTCGGAGCCGATCCAATCGTCCTCGGGCATTTGAATTCCATCGACCCGGTGGCGCCCGATCTGATTCTTGCGGATGACATCCGAAAATCGGCTGCCATCACGGTGAATGCACCCCGAACAGGCCGGGAGTGGACGAATGTTCGCCTGACGCAGCCACAGGAGCACGCCGCTCCGAAATTGCGCGTCATCAAGGGCGGCAAAGCCTGACGTAGGGTTGAAATCGCGATTTCTCTTTATCAACGGCTGCTGTATTGTGACGGATAATAAGAGTACCCAATTTCGAGATGGATCGGCTTTGATGAATAGATTTGCTGCGGCATCTCCTGCAAGCAATGTGCGGCAGGAAAATTTCAACGCCGTGAATGTCGATCTCAACGGTCGCTACATGCTGGAAAATCGCAGCGAATTTCCCTGCATCATCAAGCGCATGTCGCCGGGAACTGCGCTCATGAGCGGCATTGCAACGCCGCGTAACGGCGAACGGATCATCGCCTATATCGATCACGTGGGACGGATTGAAGGAATTGCCAACGAGGTTACATCCGAAGGTTTCCACATTCTCCTGTCGACCTCCGAACAGAAGAAAGACAAGCTTTCCGCACAGTTGACCTGGCTTGCCAACAAGCACGAACTTGCCCTGCCCGAAGATCGCCGTCACGAACGTGTCGTGCCGCGCAAGACCCAGCAGAACATTACTTTTGCCGATGGCGCCCAAAGACTGTGCCGCATTGCGGACCTTTCGCTTTCCGGTGCGGCAATCGAAAGCGAGTTCAAGCCCGCGATCAAGAGCGGCGTCATGCTTGGACCGATCCGGGGAACTGTCGTCCGTCATTTCCAGGGCGGTTTTGCAATCGAATTCGCCACCATCCAGACCAGCACAACACTGGACAATCTTTTCGGCTGAAAGATCCGCCCAAAAGATGAACGCGTGTCAAGGTTACGGAATGGCAAACCGCGAAATGCCCGCAATCACGAAAAAGCCGCAAGAACAGCCCATTTTGCCCTGAATTTGTCCGTTCGTTGACAAAAAGTTTCAGCGTTATTTGCACTTTTAATCGAATTTGACTCGCATTTTCGCGCGCAAATTTGCGTGCCTTCAAATTGTCTAAGTCATCTTGGTCTCCAACAGGGAGACAAAAGAATGACAGAACAAACAATCATCGCAGCCATCCTGATGCTGCTTGGAATCGGACTGGCAGAGGCAGCAAGCCCCGCCTCCAATTCACCGTGGATGACGACCGACGAACGCACTTCGCAGCCGATTGGCCACTACGAATTCTGCGATCGCTACAAGTCCGAATGCAACATCACCAGCCGCAACAGCAATATGCTGAAGCTGACACCGGAAATCTGGAAACAGATCATCGCGGTCAATGCGAGTGTCAACGAAAAGATTGCGCCGATGACCGATATGGAAGCCTGGGGTCGCGAGGAATACTGGGAATATCCGACAACAGTCGGCGACTGCGACGACTACATGCTTTTGAAGCGTCGTGAATTGATGGCGCTCGGCATCCCGGCAAATACGCTGCTTTTCACAGTGGTTCGCCAGCCAAACGGTGAAGGTCATGCGGTTCTGACCGTTCGCACCGACCGCGGTGACTTCATTCTCGACAATCTCGATACCCGCGTCCTCGCCTGGAACAAGACCGACTATACCTATCTCAAGCGCCAGTCGACCACGAACACCGGTAGCTGGGTCTCGATCAAGAGCGACCGCGAACTCTTGGTCGGCAGCATCAAGAACTAACCAAAAGACAAAACAAACAAGGACGGGTCGTCAGTCTCCCTCTGGCCCCGTCCTTTTTCTTTTCAGGCCGGCTCCAGCCCACGCATGAAAGACCGGCCCTTCTCGACGTAATGCTCCGCGGAAAGTCTGAGTTTCTCGACCGCAGCATCGTCCAGTTCCCGGAGGATTCGCGCAGGAGAACCGACGACCAGCGAATTGTCCGGTATTTCCTTGCCCTCTGTCACAAGCGCCCCTGCCCCGATCAGACAATTCTTTCCGATCTTCGCGCCATTGAGAACGATGGCTCCCATGCCGATCAATGTGTTGTCGCCAACGGTGCAGCCATGAAGTATGGCCCGATGCCCGATGGTGCACCCTGCACCGACTGTGAGCGGAAAGCCGATATCGGTATGCATGATGGTGTTTTCCTGAACATTGGTGTCATCGCCAATGGTGATCGGCTCATTATCGCCGCGCAATACGGCACCGAACCAGAACCCGGCATTCTCACCCACAACGATCTTGCCGATCAGGGTCGCATCAGGCGCGATCCAGTTGCTGCTGCGGTCCGCGAATAGCGGCTTGTGCCCGTTATATGCATAGATCGGCATGTTCTTCCTCCATCAGCAAACTCGATATTGAATCGCTAAGCCGTTTCAAGCAGTCATACAAGCACGACTTCACGCTCTGTTAACCATAAAAGACCGATATTCTTTTGCAATATCATCACCATGACACCCAGATGGAAACAGCACCAGATTACACCGCCTCGAAAATGGGAAGCCGCCACTTCGGCTGGCTGCTGTTGGCGGTTATCGTCCTGATTCTGCTTTCGGTTGCCGTAAATGTTGGCGGGCGTCTGCTTGGTCCGCTGCTTGCGCGCGGCGGACACTCCGACAGCACGCACGCTTATGAAATCATCATTGGCAACAATGTCCTGTCGATTCCAGCCAATATGATCCGCTTTTCGAACCAGCGACGTGACGGGGTAACGGGGCGTCTCGATCTTTATGCCCGCTGGCCGGGGCTTACCGGCTATACGGAACGCGACCGCGCCATCTTCAACCTTCTCACTTCGAAGCGGCATCTCATTTTCATGTCTATCGAACAGCGAACCATGTCCCGCGACATGAGCGGGCGCTATCTGCCCATCTATGCCGAGTTGATAGACCCGAACGGGGAAACCGCCCCCGGAAACCTGACGGTACACCGTTTTCTGGAAAGCAGCGGTTACAAGGGCGAGGAACTCGTCTTGTCCGATCCGAGCAGCGGCAAGCCGGAATTCGTTGCACGATGTCTTGCGGATAGCGGTGCGGAAAGCTTCAATTCATGCGAGCGCGATGTCCAGTTCGGCCGCGACTTGCAGATACTTTATCGCTTCCCCCGCTCCATGCTTGGCGAATGGAAGTCACTGGACAATGCGGTCGTCAATTTTGCCAACGCTCATCTTCTTGACGGCAAGCCCGCCGACTGACACCGAACAAAAATGAGCGATGGAGCGGCTGCCAGATAGATTGCAGGCCCAAACAACCACACCCATCCGTTCCAGCTGGCTGCAGTTCTCATATAAAGGGCTGTAAAGATTGCCGGCCCTGCGACGGCACTGATATTTGTAAGACTTCCCAGCATCCCCTGAAGCGCGCCTTGCTTGTCTTGACTGGTCTTATCCGACAGGACGGATTGCAGAGCTGGCATCGCTATCCCGCCAAATGCCAGCAAGATGAGGATTGGCACAGTCATCCATCCTTCTGTCGCGATCGCGAGAGATGCCATGCCCAGCCCATCAGCCGCTATTCCGATGATTATCGTATATCCAGCTCCAATTGTTGCGACGAGACGCCCCGTACCAAGCCATTGAAACATAGCATGCAGCAAACCGAACGCCGCAAGTGACAAGCCGACATATGTCGTATCCCAATGGAAACGATCTTCAGTGAATATCACCCATAAGGCAGCTGGTATTTGCCCTACCAATTGCAGGAGAAAGAAAACCCATAGCAACGGTTTCAGCCCCTTCTGCACACCCGATGGCATAAGAGCGCCATGAAGTCCCTTCGCCTGAGGCTCCGGTTTGGTTGTTCGGCGTACCTCCGGCATCACAAGGTAGACAGATAGGGCCATAAGACCGTTGACCGCGGCGGCGGCCGCAAATGGAGCTGTCGGTGATATACTTCCTAACGCGCCGCCAATGACCGGTCCAAGAATCATACCGCCGCCATAACATGCGCCCAGCCAGCCAAAAGCTCGAGTACGTGCGCCCTCTTCCACCGTATCCGCTATGCAAGCCCCTGCAACCGCCATCGTTGCCCCCATCATGCCCGATAGGATGCGCCCGACATAAAGAACCCAGAGATGAGGGGCGGCAGACATGATGGCATAGTCGATCATCGCACCAATGAGCGAGCCAAGCAGGATCGGCTTCCGGCCAAACCGGTCGGACATTTGCCCCAGAACTGGGGCAAAGAACACCTGCATCAGTGCATAAAGAGACAGCAACACGCCATAGTGCCCCGCCACATCGTCGGAATGAGCCACATCCCGTAGCAAACTGGGCAGGACAGGCATCACCAGCCCGATTCCCACCGCGTCCAACGCAGTAACGGCGAGAACAATCATCAATGTGCGTTTCATGCCAGCCTCACAATTTATCAACGATAAGGAACTGGACTTAAAATTTATCAATGATAAATTGTCAAGACACAACTGATTTGGTGAGCGCATTGGCAAAACTGCACCGTGATGTCGTGATACAAACGGCACTGGAACTATTGAACGAGGTTGGAGAAGAAGGCCTGACGACCCGTCGTCTGGCGGAACGGCTGGGTGTGCAACAACCTGCTCTCTACTGGCATTTCAAAAACAAACGTGTGCTGCTGGATGCCCTTGCGGAAACGATTTTGGCAGAGCATCACGACCACGCCTTACCCCGCGCTGGGGAGAACTGGCGTCATTTTCTGATTGAAAATGCACGTAGTTTCCGGCGGGCATTGTTGACTTATCGTGACGGTGCGCACATTCACGCCGGAACCCGCCCGAATAACAATCAGGCGGGACAGGCGGATGCCCAGATCGAGTTTTTGATTCAGGCAGGCTTTGCACCCGCAAAAGCAGCACGCGCGCTAATCGCCATAAGCCATTATGTTGTCGGTTCAGCGCTGGAACAACAGGCCGACATCCACGAAAGCGTGCCGAACGATGCCGTAAGCATCAATGCGACATCGGAAATTGCCAAAACCATAGCAATACTGGATGCAGATGGCGCAGAAAATCTGTTCGATTTTGGCTTGATGCTATTAGTCGACGGACTGGAACGACATCGGCAGTCCTGAGCGCTTCTACTCTCCGTTCAACTCCAGGAAAGCTCTTTGTCCACCTTCCCTGAACTTGACCTTGATGAGCGGAACTCCGCTCAAAAGATGCTCCTCCGTGGCAGCCAGCACGATCTCCAGCTTTAGTATTTCTGCCGACCCAAGAAACTTCCAGCATCCTTTTCCCGCGAGAAGCGAGTAGTTGTGGTCCACAACATAGGCTGCAGCGGCGTAAGCGCCGTCGCATTTCCCGATGCTTTGCGGTTTTCATCGAGGATCTCAATGACCGACCGTGAGCCATCGTCCTGCTCGGTTTCGATAGCGCCGAGGACTTCTGCGCGCGCCGCTAAGGACAGGACCACCAAAAGCATGGCCAATGAAAAACCGAATTTCATAAAGACAACCAAGGGTCAAAACTATCTGGCGTTCTCAGGGATAATCGCAAATCTCATAACCGCTCAGCTCTGATTCCACGCCCGCCTTGATCCAGAAGAAAACGCTGCCTTCGCTGGTCATATGGGCGGTGCATAAAGCGACGACATTTTCCTTGCCGACGGGCGCCTTGCTCGCGCAAGAGGCTTTCCAGCTCACGATCCGCTCGATGGAATCCTTCTTGATATCGGGAAATCCGAAATAGATGGTTTTGAAGTTCTCTGCGAGCTTCGGGCAGGTTCCGTCATCCTCGATAGCCTGGGCACGGACGACTGATGGCAGCATGACAGAAAGGGCCAGCGTGGCAGCGATGATCTTCATGAATCCTCATTAGTCATATCTGGAGTCATATCTGGACAACAAAACGCCCTCTCCATAGGAAAGGGCGTCAAAGAACATTCCTGCCCGGCATCAGCGTCGTTTGCGACGCGGTTACCGCGACCGATCAAAGATCGACGTCGAGAATGGCCATCGAGAAATTGTAGGAGAGTTCGCCTTCATCCTCGTCCTTATAGACCAGGCCTAGGAATTCGTCGTTGAGGTAAAGCTCGGCGGAGTCGTTCTTGCGCGGACGCGCCTTCACCTGCAGGCCGGGATTATTGAAAGTCCGTTTGAAATAGGCGTCCAGTTTTTTGAGTTCTTCGGGTTTCAACCGGCTTCTCCTGATATTGAATTGAGCCGGTTTATTGCACCCGGCAATTTCCTATGTAAACCCCCGATAAACGGGGACTCAAGGGATGTTGGCGTCCAATAGCCTCTTTAGACAGAATATAGGCCGCCTACTGGAAAAAACCAGCAAGCGGCCTTGTTCAAACTGCAACGATACGATGTATCGCCTAAATCCCTTCGCCCAGCATCTGGTCCATGACGCGGGAAGGCTCGGCGCAACCCGTATCACCCATGATCCGGGCCGGTACACCGGCTACCGTGACATTGTTCGGAACAGGCTTCAGAACCACTGAACCAGCAGCGATTTTCGAGCAATGACCGACTTCGATATTGCCAAGAATTTTCGCGCCAGCACCGATCAGCACACCGTGACGGATTTTCGGATGACGGTCGCCGCTCGATTTGCCCGTGCCGCCGAGTGTGACACCGTGAAGAATCGAAACATTGTCTTCGATCAACGCTGTTTCGCCGACCACAAGTCCGGTCGCATGATCAAGGAAAAGGCCGCTGCCAAGCCGTGCGGCCGGATGAATATCGGTCTGGAAGATCGATGACGAGCGGCTTTGCAGATAATAGGCAAAATCCTTGCGGCCTTCATGGTAAAGCCAATGCGCCAGACGATGGGTCTGGATCGCATGGAAACCCTTCAGATAAAGGATAGGGTCCATGAAGCGGCTATAGGCCGGATCGCGATCATAAACCGCCTGAATATCAACGCGGACAATCTGGGACCAATCCGGATTGGCATCCAGCATCGCGTCAAAGGTCTGGCGCAGAATATCGGCGCTCAGATCGGCGTGCCCGAGACGTTCAGCGATACGATGCATGACCGCATCTTCCAGGCTCGGCTGGTTGAGGATCGTCGCATAGAGGAACGTGCCCAACACGGGATCGTTCTTGGCCGCTTCCTCCGCTTCGGCACGAATGGAATGCCAGATGGGATCGACCTGACCCAGACCGGGGGTCGCTTTCGCTGATGTGCGAACGGACATATGCATACTCCAGTTTTGCACCGCGCGAGGAGGAGACGACAGCCGAACTTTTCGCTCAGTCCCCACGCCGCAATACGAGTTCGGCGCGCAGCATAACTTAAAATGCTTTGCCTTGACACAGCCGAATTTGACGCGCCCGGTTGGCGCATTCTTTGTCCAAGATCAACCTCGGTTCAAAGTGGGTTTTCTTTCAAAAATTTCAACACCGCCTGCTTGTAGACCTTGTCACCAACGGCCAGCATATGGTCGCGGTCCGGAATATCGACGGCCTGTCCATTTGGCAGAAGATCGGCGAGTTCCTGCGCGCTGCCTGCAATATCATCGGTCGTGCCGACGGCCACGAGAACAGGCTGCATGATGCGTGCAATCGCGGCAGCGGGAACCAGCTCCTTGGAGGTAATCACGCAGGCTGCAAGGGCGATACGGTCACTCTTGGTCTGGTCGGCAAATTTCCGAAACATCTGCCCACGTGGATGCGTGATCGTGGTCGGATCTTCTGCAAGCAGCGCCTCGCCAATAGGCTCCCAGTCGCCAGCGCCAGTCACCATACCGATGCCAAGCCCACCGAAAACAGCGCTATGAACGCGCTCGGCGTGTTCAATCGCCAGAAATGCGGTGATGCGTGCGCCCATGGAATAGCCCATGACATGCGCCTTTTCGATCCCGAGATGATCGAGCAGGGCTGCGGCATCAGCCGCCATTTTTGTCGGCGTGTAATCGTCAGCATCATGGGGCTTCGCGGAAAGCCCGTGCCCACGATTATCGATGGCGATAACGCGATATCCGGCTTCGGTCAGCGTACGGAACCAGCCGGGAGAAACCCAGTTGACGAGACTTGAAGAAGCGAAGCCATGAATGAGCAGGATCGGATCGCCTTCTCCGTCCTGACGATATGCCAGACGCAAACCGTCATGTTCGAAATATTCGATATCGAGGGAACTCACCTGATTATTCCTCTTGATTTTAGTACAGCAGCGTCACGACCGGCATTCGCCACAAATTACGCGATGGACCGCTTTGTCACCAATCTTTATGCCGGTTCGTTTAACCGTACCGGCCAGAACCTCCACGACATACGCTGCCGGAACTTCAGATGAAATGATATTTTCGGAGAATGGCACCGCATTTTCGTGAATGGCCGATACGCGTCCCTTGTCATCAAGGAAAATCATATCAAGAGGCGACGGTGTATTCTGCATCCACATCATGACACGGCGCATTTCTCCGAACACGAAGATCATGGCGCGATCCTTGGGAAAATCCGTGCGCCACATCAGGCCGCGCACACGCGCATCGTCGCTTTCAGCCACCTCCAGCGCAAAATTTACCTTGTTGCCATTGGAGGTAATGAATGTCAGCGGTTCCTTGTCGACCGGCAGCCGCATCGGCTGTGTCTCATCGGCCTGAGCAACGAATGCGAAGAAAACAAATGCAAAAGCGAGAAAAATGCGGCCCATACCCTGCCCACTCAGATCAACAAACTGGCTTGTAAACAAACAGGCTTGGAACCTATCAACGGGACAGAGTGACGACAAGACCGCTCAGGCCGCACAAAGCGGCCTTCACCTGCTTGTTACAAGAATTGAGAAATTTGGCGCGCTTTTAACGGTCGTGCCCTAGAGCCGTTCTGGTTAAAGCGGAACTATTGGAACCGCTCTATCCATTTGTTTTTAAGCATGTCTTTACCCCGAAACCGGTTCCCACTTTCGGGAGACATGCTCTAATGCGAAACTGGAATTGCCGTGCCGATATCCGGATGGATTTCAGCCGCCATCAGGCCCTTGTCGCCTTCGCCGAAACGAATAAGAACGACCTGACCGGGGCGCAGTTCCATCATGCCGAAACGACGCAGCGTTTCCATATGGATGAAAATATCTTCCGTCCCCTCGCCGCGCGTCAGGAAGCCGAAGCCCTTGGTGCGATTGAACCACTTGACGATCACGCGCTCAAGGCCGCTCGACGGCGTAACAGTCACATGAGTGCGCTGCGGCGGCATCTGCGCCGGATGAACGGCGGTAGACGTATCCATCGACAGGACGCGGAAACATTGCAGGCCGCGATCGCCATTGCGAACTTCACAAACGATGCGCGCGCCTTCCAGAGCAGTCTGGAAGCCGTCGCGACGCAGTGACGTCACATGGAGAAGAATGTCATTAAGGCCCGGCTGGTCTGGAACAATGAAGCCGTAGCCCTTGGCTACGTCGAACCATTTGATATGGCCCGAGACTTCGATGATATCGCCCAGCTCTTCCGAGGCGTGCTGGCTGTGAAACTGGTCATTAGACACAGACTTGTCCGCCATGCGTTCGCCCCTCCTCTGTTCTTCCGTTGCGATTCCGACCTGATTCTTGTCCAAAGAATAACACTTCCTTAACCGGAGGCGGCAAGCCCAAACTTGCATCCGTCCCCATGAAGACCACAGACTTCACAACTTCATGGTTACTTTTCCCGGCACAGCAGCGTTTGAAACTGACCCACCACCTGAAATATGGCCGGTCGTCAATTTGGCAATGACATGTTCAGGACATTTCCGGTCACATCTGCTGCTCAAAATTTTTGAACGTCACTCTGTCCATGATAACTTGACGTTCGGCCTCCGACATCGGATTCGATGTCCTTGCGTTTCCCGAACGTCAGCCGTCCTGAATTACAACAGCCGAGGAAAAGACTATGCGCTATCTGCACACGATGGTCCGAATTCGCGACATCGACGAATCTCTCGATTTTTATGTAAACAAACTCGGCCTCGAAGAAATCCGCCGCACTGAAAATGACAAAGGCCGCTTCACGCTGATTTTTCTCGCTGCGCCCTCCGATACGGATCGGGCGAAGGCAGAGCGGGCGCCGGAACTGGAACTCACCTTCAACTGGGATCCGGAGACCTATACGGGCGGCCGCAATTTCGGCCATCTCGCCTATATGGTCGATGATATCTACACTACTTGCCAGAAGCTGCAGGATGCAGGCGTCACCATCAATCGTCCGCCGCGTGACGGGCACATGGCCTTCATCAAATCGCCCGATGGCATTTCCATCGAACTGATCCAGAAAGGCGACCGTCTGGCGCCGCAGGAGCCTTGGGGTTCAGCCGAAAATATCGGTAGCTGGTAACAGAGCATGTCTCCCGAAAGTGGAAACCGGTTTCGGGAGAAAGACATGCGAAAAACAAAAAGCCCGGTCTCGCGACCGGGCTTTTTCTTAATTCTGAACAATTATTCCGTTCCCTGAATGGCTGCGAGAAGCCATTCGCCGCCATCCGTGCGAGTGAACGTCCAGAGCTCGACGCTTTCCACCGGCTCATCCGGATTGCCTTCGACGACAGCGCCGGTATTGCGATCCAGCATCACGTCGATCGCCGAATAGCGGATTGCAACGGTTGCGTATTCGACATCGCCTTCGCGCCATGCTTCGGAAACGTCGCCCTGCAGAAGCTTGACGTCCTTCACTTCGTTGCGCATGCCGCTGGAAGCGATCTCGCCCAGTTCTTCGGCCAGATAGGACATGGCTTCCGGGGTAGCGAGCTTGCGCAGCGCTGCATAATCCTCACGGCCATAGGCGGTCTGGACTTCAGCAAGCATCTGTTCGAAACGATCCAGATCCTCCTGACCGACATCCATCGGTTCATCTTCAACCGCCGGAGCGGCGGGAGTAACAGGAGCGGCTGCCTGCTTGGTCTCGAACGGGTTCACCGAAGGCGTACGACCACCAAAACCGGCCTGTGAACCAGCTTGCGGGGCTGCGGTCTTTGCCGCACCGAAAGGCTGCGCGCCTGTGTTACCGGCGCCCGCCGCTGCAGGCTGGCGACGATTTGCGAACATACGCATGACAAACATCGCAATGAGCGCGATCACCGCAACCTGCAACAACAGGCCGAACATGCCGGCAAGACCGCCAAGGCCGTTGCCGAGCAGCATGCCGATCAGACCGCCGACGAGAAGACCGCCCAGCATGGAGCGACCGAAGTTACCGAACATACCGCCGGAACGCTGTGCCTGCGCAGCATTCTGCGTGCCTGTTGCGCCCGGACGGTTGGTCTGCGTCGCGCCGGTATTCGGCGTCATCGAACGTTCCATCGGTGCGGCATTGTTAGGTGCAGTGCGCGTCGGCGCTGGCGCCTGATAGGTGCGCGCGCCACGGCTACCGAAACCACCACCGCCCGCACGGCGAGCCTCGGCGAAATCGACCGCAGCAAAAGAGGCAATCAGCCCCAATACCATTGCAGCTGTCAGTTTGGTCAGGCGGCTTCCGGAACCCGGCATCGGTTTCTCCCACTTAGAGTCATGTCTGAATGTTTAAATCAGTGCTCATATGGGAATTCGCCCCCACACCTCACAAGAGCGTGAAGACAAAAAATCCAGAAATTTCAAATGGACCCAGAACCTTCAAACGAGCCGGGACTTTAAACAGGCAAAGCGGCATCCAGAATCTGTATCTGAGGCGTGACCGAGCCATTCCAATGATTTAGTGACAGATTGCCTGCCACATGGACGCTCTGACCGATATTGTTGAACAGGAACCGCCCCAGATCGCCTTCCGCCGCCCGGAAGGCGATGGCATTGACGCGCTTTCCATCCGCGCCACGCAACGCGACACGCACATGATCGCGCCCCACGCCACGCACATCGGCCAATATATGATGCGGCAGCGCCAATATGGGCTGCGGATGCGCAGAACCGTATGGCCCAGCCTTCTGCAAGGCTTCATAGAGCGACACTGTTGCGCCCGATGCGGCCAGCGCGCCGTCGATGGACAGGCTCTGGTTCTCGCGCAAGCGCGAAACGATATGCGCCGATTCTTCTTCAAGATAAGCCCGCAACGCGCCGAGATTTGCGCGCTCGATGGTGATACCGGCCGCCATGGCATGGCCACCACCCTTGACGAGCAGCCCGCGTTCCACCGCGCCCCGCACCAGCTTGCCGAGATCAAGCCCCATGATCGAGCGACCGGAACCCGATCCGACACCATTGGCGTTGAAAGCAATGGCAAAGGCTGGCCGCCGAGCCTTTTCCTTAAGCCGCGAGGCCAGCAACCCAACGATACCGGGATGCCAGCGGTCACTTGCCGTCACGATCACCGATGCGCCCGCACCGCCGGATATTTCCAGCGAAGCTTCCGCTTCCGCCTCCATAAGCATCTCAGCTTCCATGGCCTGACGCTCCTGATTGAGCCGGTCAAGTTCCACGGCAATACGATCCGCCGTTGCGGGATCATCCAGCGTCAGCAATCGAGCGCCAAGCCCCGCATCGCCGATACGCCCGCCAGCATTGATGCGCGGCCCGATAAGATAGCCGAGGTGAAAGACATTGAGCGGTTCGCCAATGCGGGCAACGCGCGCCAAAGCCGCAAGGCCGACATTGCTCTGCGACCGCGCAACGACCAGTCCTTTGACGACGAAAGCGCGGTTCACGCCGGTCAACGGCACCACATCGCAAACCGTTGCCAGCGCCACCAGATCCAGCAGGGAAAGAAGATCAGGGCCTGATCCCTTGCCGCGCTCACGCAGGATTTTGGTCACCTGTGCCAATGTCAGAAAGACCACGCCTGCGGCACAAAGATGCCCCTGCTGCGAAATATCGTCTTCCCGGTTGGGATTAACGATAGCCATCGCATCTTCAGGCAGATCGCCGCCGACCTGATGGTGATCGAGCACGAGGACATCCGCTCCAGCCTGCTTGGCGGCTGTAATCGACGGTGCGCTGTTGGTGCCACAATCGACTGTGACGATAAGGGTCGCACCCTTGGCGACCAGATCGCGCATGGCATCGGGATTGGGGCCGTAACCTTCAAAAATCCGGTCGGGAATATAGATGGAGTGCTGAATGCCGTAATGTTTGAGAAAACGCGCCATCAAGGCGGAAGAACACGCCCCATCGACATCGTAATCGCCAAAAATGGCCACGGTCTCGCGACGCAGAATGGCATCGGCAATACGGCTTGCCGCATTTTCCATATCTGTGAGCGTCGCCGGGTCGGGCATGAGATTGCGCAGCGTCGGATCGACAAATTCCGGCGCGTTTTCTACCGACACCCCCCGCCCGGCAAGCACGCGTGCAACCAGATCGGAAATGCCGTGATGCTGCGCAATGGCAAGCGCCGTATTGGCCTCACGCAGGCCAAGCCGGTCTACCCATTTCTGTCCGGTTGCGGATTGTTTTATTCCGAGGAAAAAGCGCTCTGTCGTCATAAGTTTCTAAAGACACAAAAGGCGGCAAACGGTCAAGACAGACGATTTTTATCTCGCCAATCAGCAGGACTAAGCGACGTCACCCGTCGAAACTCGCGATTGAAGTTCGATTTGGTCTGAAATCCGGATTCAAACATTACAGCCGTTATAGAAGTGCCGGACTTTTGAAGCCGCCGACAAGCTTCGGCAATTCTATAGTCATTGATGAAGCGGGAAACATTCTTGCCTGTCAGCCGATTGATGGCTCCCGATATTTGACGTGTCGGAATGCAGGCGCGCCGCGCCAACCGCGATAGCGTCAGGTTCTCATCGAGAAAAAGTCTTTGCTCAGTCAAGAGCGCTTCGATCTTGTCCAGAACATTGCGGTCTGCTTCCGCGTTTGGTTCGGGTGGTGCTGTTTCAAAATCCAGTTCCGGCGCGACTTTCGCGCGGGCTGCCACCAACGCTGTCAGGCCGATGAGAAACAGACCCAATAGATTGCCATTGCCGATGATCGCAGCCGCAGAATCGCCTTTCTGCCATTGGAAATCCAGAACCACCACCAGATCAAACAAGGCAGAAAGGCACAGCGATGCAGCAGCAATGACAAGAGCCCGATGCGCTGCCATCGCACTATCCAGGCGTGCCGCATCCAATGCATCTGGACCAGAGCGCCCAAGCAACAACAGGGCAAATGCATAGCCAACGTAAAGTCCAATCAGCGCCAGATCGATCAGACCCGGTGCAAAATATACAAGTGCAGCAACACCAAATGGCGGCAATACGTGAAACCAGCCAAGAACGCTATCGCCTGCTTCATCCCGATGGATCAGGCTTCTGAAACTCGTGAGCGTCAGCCCCGGCAAACAACTGGCCAGAACAGGTAAAACATAGCGGAGTTCTGTAACGCCATAACCCCAGCGCAGTCCTACAATGAGGGATTGCAAGGCACTCAATCCCAACACGAAAAGGAAGGGGCGGTTCGCTCCGTTCCAACCGAAACGGTGCAGCAATACGGCCAGCAGTAACAGAAGCAAAAGTGTGGAGACGAATGGCAAAGGAATGAAAATCATAAAGCACACACGATCAATATGCAGACAACCGATCATGGCCGAAATCGCGATTAGAAACGACCTGAATCATGATTAAGGACGCAACTCTCGCGAAAACAGGTGACGTTTTCCGTGTTCTGTCAACCACGGGAGATAACCATGTTTCGTTTTCATATCGTCAGCGCCCTTCTCACCCTTTTTATCGCCGTACCCAGCCAGGCCCATGATGTCGGCCAGCGAGAAATCAAAATCAGCGGCGCTGAACCGGGCCGCAATCTTGAAGTCAGTGTATGGTACCCAGCCGCAATCGATGGCAAAGCTACCCTTATCGGGGACAATATAATTTTCAAAGGCGCTCCGGCTGTAATCGACGCCACACCGGAAAAGGGTAGCTTCCCACTGCTTGTCATGTCGCATGGCTCCGGCGGCCGCGCTCAGGGTATGGCCTGGCTTGCAACCGAACTAATCAAGGCAGGCATTATCGTCGCGGCCCCCAATCACCCCGGCACGACCAGCGGTGATTCCACCCCACAAGACACGCCGAAAATCTGGCAACGCACAGGCGACCTGTCAGCAGTAATCGATACGATGACTACAGATCCCGCATGGAGCGGAATAATCGACAAAAACAAGATTAGCGTTCTCGGCTTCTCGCTCGGCGGCGCCGCAGCAATGGAAATTGCGGGGGCAAGAGCCAATCTCGAAGCTTATGCCCGTTATTGCGACACCTACGGCAAGTGGGACTGCGCATGGTATGCTGGCGGCGTCGGCTACCGAGATGATAAGCAGATAAAAGTCGATAAAGTCGATCTACGCTCAGTGGACAAGAGCCGCTTCGAGCAATCCAATCTCGACCGCCGCATCGCGTCAGCCATAATGATCGACCCCGGCCTCGCGCAAGCTTACGATGCACAAAGCCTTGCATCGATTTCAATTCCCATGAGCTTCATCAATCTTGGAGAAGTTGAGACAATCCCTCCGGGAGTGGTTGCCGATAAGCTGGCATCGATCACACCGCAGGGAACTTATGTCACTGTCGCTGGCGCAACCCATTTCAGCTTTCTGCCCGAATGCAAGAAAGGCGCTGCAGACCGGCTCAAATCTGCGAGTGAGGTAGACCCCATTTGCAGTGACGATGCCCGCCGTCCGCGTGCGGACATCCACGCGGATATCACAAAGCTGGTTCTGAAAGCATTGCAGTCTATGCCCAAAACCTGAGATAACGAGAACATGACAAAGGCGGCATTTTTGCAATGCCGCCTTTGACTATTCTACGCTCAATCCTGCCAAGATTTAGGCTGAACCGTTCTCGCGCAATCCCCTAGAACTTGGACAGATCCTGATGCCTTGCCTTGATTTCACGCACCGTCTGCGAGCTTGAACGCATGACGATAGTGTGCGTCTGGATATAGTCGCGGGCAAACTTCACACCGGAGAGCATGTTGCCATCCGTCACGCCGGTAGCGGCAAAAAGCACGTCGCCCTTGGCCATTTCTTCCAGAGAATAGACCTTCTTGGGGTCCGCAATGCCCATCTTCGCGGCACGAGCGATCTTTTCATCGGTATTGAGCTGAAGGCGGCCCTGCATCTGGCCACCAATGCAGCGCAGTGCTGCCGCAGCCAGAACGCCTTCAGGCGCGCCGCCAATACCGATATAGATGTCGATACCGGTTTCGTCCGGGTTGGTCGTATGCATCACACCGGCCACGTCACCGTCGCCGATGAGGCGGATGGCAGCGCCGGTCGCCCGCACTTCCTCGATCAAACGGGCATGGCGCGGGCGATCCATGATGCAGGCGGTGATTTCATTCGGCTTCACGCCCTTCGCCTTGGCGACGGACATGATGTTGTCCGTCGGGCTGGCATCAAGGTCCACGACGCCCTTCGAGTAGCCCGGACCAACGGCGATCTTTTCCATGTAGACATCAGGCGCATAAAGCAGATTGCCCTTCTCGGCGATCGCGATGACAGCAAGCGAGTTCGGCAGATTCTTGGCGCAAATCGTGGTGCCTTCCAGCGGATCAAGCGCGATATCGACGTCCGGTCCCTGCTTGGTGCCAACTTCTTCGCCGATATAGAGCATCGGCGCTTCGTCACGCTCGCCTTCACCGATAACAACCGTTCCGGCGATCGGAAGACGGTTCAATTCCTGACGCATGGCATCGACGGCGGCCTGATCAGCAGCCATTTCGTCGCCACGGCCACGCAGCCTCGCCGCGGCGACCGCTGCACGCTCGGCCACGCGGACCAGTTCGAGTGTGAGAATGCGATCCAGTCCCTGGGCTAATCCATGCGGGTGCTGCTCTGCGGTCTTGGCCATTTGAACAAAGTCCTGAATTCGAATTGCGTGGACGCGGCACATGAAGCCCGCGATTGCCGCCTCTTATAGCGACACTGTGCAAACCTTTTGTCAAAGTCCCCCGCCCCCTGCAAGGGCGAGAGAGCTAAAAACAATGTACGCTCAAACTCTTAATCGATTTAAGCTATACACGCTTCGTTTCATGTCCGGGCCGGATGTGAACGCTCACACCCGACCAGAAGTTGCAGAAATTGTTAAACAACCAAAAGATGTTGCGGGCAATCAGCTTCCGATTCCATCAAAGAAAAACTCCGGAGTTTCCACTTCGACCAGCTTTTTTCTTTCGATCATCCAGAAACGGTTGCCGACATTGCGAACAAAACTACGGTCATGCGAGACGATCAGGCTCGCCGCCTCGTTGCGCAGCAGTTCCACCTCCAGCGCTTCCTGACCTTCGATATCGAGATGATTGGTTGGTTCATCAAGAATATAAAAGTTCGGATTGGTCAGTCGCAGAACCAGCATGGCAAGTCGCGCCTTCTGCCCGCCGGACAAACGTTCCAGCGGTTTGGCTTGCATTTCAAGCGTCATGCCCGCCCCGGCCAGCAAGGATCGCGTCCGCTGGTCGCCAATATCGAACCTTCTTGCAATCGTCTCGAATGGCGTCCAGTTCGAGCGAAGTTCCGACAGGGCCTGATCGCTATATCCAAGCACCAGTGACGGCGTTGCCTTGATACCGGCTTGTGCCTGATCCGGCGCAAGGATGGCCTCGCGCACGAGCGTCAGCAACCGAGTCTTGCCCATGCCATTGGCCCCCAGCAGAACAATACGGTCGCCGGGATTGATCCAAAGCTGTCCTGTCTTGAAGAGACGCCGCCTATCGGGCGTGGCAATTTCGACCTGATCGAGAACAACCAGTGCCTTGGCGTGGCTGCCTCGACTGCTCAGTATGATCTTGCCGGCAGAGCGTTCCACATGCCCCGCCTTGGCGCTTTCCTCGATCTTGTCGGCCCGCGCTTTCAACTGCTTGGTCTTGATCACGAGCAGATCACTACCCGAATTGATGCCAATATTGTTGAGCTTCGCCGCCTGCTTGCGCAACTGCTGGACTGTTTTCATGTCCTTTTCAAATTGCCGGGCATCGGCCGCGTCGATTTCATCAAGCGCAACACGCGCCTGACTATATGGCAAGGCGAAAACCGGTGATTTTTCCGCCCGCAGAAACAGCGTTCGCTTCGTAACCGCATCAAGGAAAGCGCGGTCGTGACTGCTGACGACCACCGCAACCGAACGCGGCAGCGCATTCAGCCAGTCTTCCAGCAACCGCACTTTTTCAAGGTCCAGATGGTTGGTCGGTTCGTCGAGAAGAAGAACATCAGGTTCGGAAACCCAAGCGCGCGCCAGAAGTGCAAGCCGCTGCCAGCCGCCGCTTAACTGCCCTATGGGGCGCTGCCGCAGTTCTTCGGTGACGTTGAGGTCATCCAGCACGATATCGGCGCGCCAGCTTTCATAATCGCGCGCTTCTTCGTCAAGCCCATCCAGCACAACCTCATAGAAACTGCGGTTCAACAGGTTTTCGGGCACATACTGGCTGACATAGCCGATCTTCAACCCGCGCGACTGCGTGATGGTGCCAAGTGTCGGATCGCCCTCCCCGACAAGGAGACGCAGAAGACTGGTCTTGCCGCGCCCGTTGGCAGCGACAATGCCAAGCCGCTCGCCCTCGCCTATAACGAGATCGAGATTGGCAAACAGAGGTTCATGAAGGGTCAGGGAAAGATTCTGGATAGAAACAAGAGACATGGCAATCAGTCCAATTCTGCCACGCACGAATGCCCGGTTTCCAAACCGTGACACGAATAGATGTGCTGGCGAATGTCCGGCAGCGGTTCAACGACCGCGCCTTCAGGAAAAGGCAGAATAAGACAGTGATTTCAGTCTTTTTCCGCCCTGCACAAGTTACTTATGCAGGGCAAAATCGGGGCCGTGCTGACGGTGATGATCATGACGCGTCACATACATCATACAGCCCTCCTTTTCCTATTTTGTCTCTTGAAACGAATTAAGCCGGATCAAATCCGACCCGGCTTTCATAACAAAGGTGAATCCAACCTGCAAGAGAGGCAGTCACGCCGGTTCTCACCCGGCGCGTTCGATGCGGATCATCTGCGGTTTATCGACCAGATGATCGTCCTTGAGGATTGCTTCCAGCGCCTTCTTGACGGCTGCTTCAGTCGTCTCATGCGTGACGAGGATGACCGTCTTGATGCCTTCGTTGGCTGCGCCATCCATTGGTGGACGCTGGACAATCGATTCCAGCGAAATATCGTTTTCAGCCATGCGCTTGGCAATGGCCGCAAAAGCGCCAATACGGTCAAGGACGGTCAGGCGGATGAAGTAACCGCCCGCGTGCTTGCGCATCTTGGCGCGCTTGTAAGGCTGCAATGCCTTGGCAGGCGTGCCGAACACCGGACCATGCTGGAAGCCCGGACGGCTCTTGGCGATATCCGCAACATCACCGATCACGGCGGAAGCCGTCGCATTGCCGCCTGCACCGGGACCGGAAAGCAAAAGCTCGCCCAGAAGATCGGTTTCGATTGCCACGGCGTTGGTGACGCCATGAACCTGCGCGATGACCGACGAGGTCGGCACCATCGTCGGGTGCACGCGCTGTTCAATGCCCGTATCGGTCTTCTGCGCGACGCCCAGAAGCTTGATGCGATAGCCGAGTTCGTCGGCAGCGCGAATATCGGCCAGCGAAATATTGCTGATGCCTTCCAGATAGATATCGTCGGCAGCGATCTGCGTACCAAAGGCAAGGCTGGTCAGGAGCGCCAGCTTGTGCGCCGTATCATTGCCTTCGATGTCGAACGTGGGATCAGCTTCGGCATAACCGAGGCGCTGCGCGTCCTTGAGACAGTCTTCAAACGAAATACCCTCTTCCCACATCCGGGTCAGGATATAGTTGCAGGTGCCGTTCATGATGCCATAGACGCGCGAAACCGTATTGCCGGTCAGCGATTCACGCATCGCCTTGATAACCGGAATGCCACCCGCAACAGCCGCTTCGAAATTGAGCAGAACGCCCTTGTCTTCGGCGATCTTGGCAAGCGCAACGCCATGGCGTGCAAGCAGGGCCTTGTTGGCGGTCACGACATGACGACCGGCGCGCAGAGCCGCTTCGACGGAAGCCTTGGCCGGACCGTCCTCGCCGCCGATCAGCTCGACGAAAACGTCGATATCGGCAGATTTGGCCAGTTCGACCGGATCGTCGAACCAGGCAATACCGGAAAGATCGATACCGCGGTCCCGCGTGCGGTCGCGGGCGCTGACCGCCGTAACCGTTACAGGCTTGCCGCACTGGCGCGTGAGCATTTCGGACTTGTCACGCAGGATACGCAACACCGAAGCACCAACGGTGCCGAGCCCGGCAACGCCGATCCGTAATGCATCACTCATTATATCGACCTTCTGTATGGAGTGGCTTATCGGGTGGGATGCCACGGGCTGCATGATGCTGCCCGTAGCCTTTTGAAATATTATCCGCGACGACCTTCGAGCGGTATCACATTCTGCAGGTTCTCATCCTTGGTGGAGAGGAACCGCTTGATGTTGCGCGCTGCCTGACGAATGCGATGTTCGTTCTCGACCAGCGCGATACGCACATAATCGTCGCCGTGTTCGCCAAAACCAATGCCCGGCGCAACGGCCACATCGGCCTGCTCGACCAGAAGCTTGGAAAATTCGAGTGAACCCAGTGGACGGAAGCGTTCAGGGATCGGAACCCAGGCGAACATGGTTGCCGCTGGCGGCGGAACATCCCAGCCCGCCCGACCGAAGCTTTCGACCAGCACGTCGCGGCGCTGTTTATAGACATTTCGCACATAGGCGATGTCCGAACCGTCACCATTCAGCGCTGCCGTCGCGGCAACCTGGATTGGTGTGAACGCACCATAGTCGAGATAGGACTTCACGCGGGTAAGAGCCGCGATCAGGCGCTCATTGCCAACCGCAAACCCCATACGCCAGCCCGGCATGGAAAACGTCTTCGACATGGAGGTGAACTCCACCGCCACATCCATGGCGCCCGGCACTTCCAGCACCGATGGCGGCGGATTGCCATCGAAGTAGATTTCCGAATAGGCAAGGTCCGACAGGATGACGATGTCGTGCTTGCGGGCAAATGCGACGACATCCTTGTAGAAATCAAGCGTTGCTACATAGGCCGTCGGGTTGGACGGGAAATTCAGGATCAATGCGATCGGCTTCGGGATCGAATGCTTCACGCCGCGCTCAAGCGTCGGAATGAAGGTATCATCCGGCTTGGCCTGAACTGAACGGATCACCCCGCCTGACATGATGAAGCCGAAGGAGTGAATCGGATAGGTCGGATCCGGGCACAGAACCACATCGCCCGGCGCGGTGATGGCCTGCGCCATATTGGCGAAACCTTCCTTGGAACCGAGCGTGGCAACGACCTGCGTATCGGGATTGAGCTTCACACCGAAGCGGCGCGCATAATATTGTGCCTGCGCGCGACGCAGCCCCGGAATCCCCTTGGATGAGGAATAACGATGCGCGCGCGGATCCTGCACGGCCTCACACAGCTTGTCGACAATGTTCTGCGGGGTCGGCAGATCGGGGTTGCCCATGCCCAGATCGATGATGTCGGCACCCGCCGCTCGCGCCGATGCCTTCAGACGATTGACCTGTTCAAAGACATAAGGGGGCAGACGACGGACTTTATGGAATTCTTCCGACATGATCCTGTTCCAGTGGAGGGTTGAACGTAATGGCGCGTATGCGCCGCAATGGAGCTATACACCTGTTCTCGAATCGGGTCGAGACGTGTTGCCGCGTCAAAGAACGCAGATTTCGTCTTTAGAGCACATCCCGAAAAGTGTGAAACGGTTTTCGGATAAGATGCGCGCCAAAAACCAAGGAAGAGGATTTACTCTTCCCCGCTTTCGATCTGTTTCAGGGTAGCGTCCGTTTCCTGCTGCGCCTGCTGACGCAAGCTCGCAGCCTCGGCGGGCGTGAAGCCGGCGCCGGTGCCTCTGGATGCCGCCAGACGCGTGCGGTCGGCATCAAGCTTGGTTGTAAGCTGCTGCTTTTCTTCTGCGGTGATCTGCGTGGTCGCAGCCTTCGGCATATGGCCGAATGTGGGGAAAACACCGGTGCGCGAAGCACCTTCCTGCGGCGTACCCTGAAACTCTTTTCCGCCCGCGCATGCCGTGAGCATCGCCGCCGCCGTTGCTGCCAGCAAAAGATTGGCGATCTGCCGCGTGCGATTGGTCATGTTTCTGTTCCCGGTTAATGCCGCATAAGGTGCTGTTGGCCACAACACCAGACAAAGATAAAGCAATTGCGAAGGGATAGCACCAAGTCGAGGCACCCTGTCAACAAGTGAGTGATGTAAATCGGAAATTCGCCTTGCCGTGAAGCCGGATCAGAGCTCGCAGACTATCGTGCGCGACGGATAAGAACGGTGAATGTAACCAATGGTTACATAAAGTAATATTTCGTTATTGGCGAATATTCCGCACGGACCGCGAAGTCTTTTAACTCTAAATGCGCATCAATAGTTGCGCTCGGCGATTAAAAAACTTAAAAATTGGTAACCAATTGCCAATCAGGCGATTTGTCCAATACAGCGAAATGACAGTCATAACTCTGAAGTGACCATCATAACACGCTGATATTTCTGAATTTCTCTCCCGACACGAACAGTCGGGAGCTGTGGGGACGATAGCCATCAGGGATGATGTCAGCCTCGCACGGGAGAGCCGATCTCCCGAAACCAGGTAGGCTCGAATGGATTCGGGTCGCCAAACTGGTCAGGGAAATCGAGCTGGAGCAGACTGTTGAAATTTGCGCATTCTACACACCGGACCACCGGCAGGTTTCTTTCAGGCAGCGTGGCTTTGCTTGCGCTTCTTGTCACGTCCTGCACGTCAACCGGTACAGGCCTTGACGGTAAGCCGCTCCAGATGACCTCTGCAACCGGTGGCTCCATGATTGCGGACACATTGCAAAGTGCCGCCGATCAGACAGCTGCCGCAGAAGCGACGGCTGCAACTCCGTCAACAGAAGAGAAAAAGGCCGAAGCCAAGCCAGGCGAAACTAAACCCGCCACAGTGGCTGAAGCGACAAACACCAATAATAAAGAGCAGGCAAAACCGGTCGAGACTGCAACTGCCACGGAACAACAGCCGGCACAGATAGCAGCCCTCGCCCCGCAGCAGCCGAAAAGTTCATCGCTTTTCGGCATGTTCGGTGGCAACAAGCCCGCTGAACCTGAACCTGCGCAAGCCGCAGAACAGCCTGCGGCAGCCGCTCCAGCTGAAACCGCGAAAAAGCAGCAGGAACCGGCAAAGGACGAAAAGCCTGCAGAAACACAGCAAACCGCAGCGGCAAAACCTGCCGAAGCTGAAAAGCCCGTTCAGGTCGCTTCATTGTTCGGCTCCACGAAGAGCGCTTACGCCTCGCCGCAACGCCCAACGGCTTCGCAAGGCAGCATATCCCGACTTTTCTCGGACGAATCGGCCGGAAAACACTCAGACAGAACCGAAAACAAGAAGCTTGCTGTCGCCAAACCGGTTTCGCCATCTGCGAAGCATGAATACAATTATTCGCTGCCGGGCGTGCGCCCCAATGGCGGCGTTGAAATCAAGCATCGCAACAGTCTTTATGACGATAGCGATATTGACGCGAACGAAGATGATGAATTTGCGAGCGTAACACTTGCTTCGGCTCCGGGTCTTGCCCGCCTTGCGCCCAATGGCCTGAAAGTACAAAGACAGACCGTGGATGTTGCCTGTCTCAAGCCGCAACTCGTATCCATGCTGAAAACCATGGAGCGACATTTCCGCCGTCCGGTAATGGTAACATCGGGCTATCGCAGCCCGTCCTATAACCGCAAGGTCAATGGTGCCCGCAAATCGCTCCATATGATTTGTGCAGCCGCAGATATTCAGATCGACGGCGTTTCCAAGTGGGAAGTCGCTCGCTTCGCCAGGTCCATGTCGGGACGTGGCGGCGTGGGCACCTATTGCCACACGACTTCGGTTCACGTCGACGTTGGGCCGGAACGCGACTGGAACTGGCGCTGCAAGGGCTAAAAAGAGGCGTCCCAAGGATACACGGAAGCCGGATCATATGATCCGGCTTTTTCTTTTGTCTTTATATTCAAGGAAATAAGGAATCCACCCGCCGAAGTTTTCCCCATTTTTGCAGTACATTCGATTTTTTTCAGAAAAGTGTTTTTTGGGCTTGCGAGTCAGAACCTTCCTGAATATAAGCCCACTCACACCAGCAGGCGCCCATCGTCTAGCGGTTAGGACAGCGCCCTTTCACGGCGCAGACAGGGGTTCGATTCCCCTTGGGCGTACCATTGCTGGTTTTTCTTTTTCCCTTATAATTCAATCCATTAGCGCCTGATTGGCGCCGTTTCGTGCTGCCTGAACTTATTCACAGACAGGTGAAAAAGGGGCTTGCATGTCAGAAATTTCCTGACTATAAGCGCCCCACACCAGCAGGCGCCCATCGTCTAGCGGTTAGGACAGCGCCCTTTCACGGCGCAGACAGGGGTTCGATTCCCCTTGGGCGTACCATTGCTGGTTTTTCTTTTCCTTTAGAATTGACGCAAATATTACTGGCTGAATTGCCAGGATGCTGTTACGCGCCGGGCTGCAACCTTTTCGAAAGGACAGCATAATGTCGAAAGCAACAGCAATCGTTCCCACCGCCCATGCCAGCCGCTACCTTCAGCAGCTCTGCAAACATTGGGCGCACAAATTCGCAGTCGAATTCACGCCGGAACACGGCACCATCGATCTCGGCGAGAATCGTCTCGTGATTCTCGATGCCGATGCGGAAAAACTGACCACAACGGTTGAAACCTCGGAAGAAAACCTCGCTCGCCTCGAAGAGGTCGTGGCAAGTCACGTCGTCCGCTTCGCTTTCCGCGAGGAACTCGTCTTCAATTGGGTAAAACAGTAACACAAGCGGGGCGGCGTTTACCCTATCTGTAAAAAGCCCGCAAATTGCCCGGAATAGCCATTATCGCATCACAATCCGGGCAAATTCTCCCGCGAAATTCTTCCCAACTTCGAACAAGTGATTTGATGGGGACGAATAATGACAAGCGAAACAAGAACCACCCTCACCTTTCTCGGCGCCGGCCTCGTTGCAGCTGCAATGGTTCTCGGTGCGGATATGAGCTGGGCCGACGTCGTTAAGGCGCTGTTCTAGGCCAACTGCTCTCGTTCACTGACTAATTTCGCAACGTAATCAGAAAAGCCTTTCGCGCACGCGCCGAACTACTCTAAATCGGCACATGATTTTTCAAACACCTTTGGTTACCGGCAGGCTGGAACGCCGCTACAAAAGATTTCTGGCCGACGTCACACTTGACGATGGGCGCTTCATCACTGCTTCCGTGCCCAATACCGGTTCCATGCTCGGATTGACCGCTCCAGGTTCCCGCGTCTGGCTGAGTGTTTCGGATGCCCCTCACCGCAAATATGCCCATACGCTGCAGATCGTCGAAGCGGATAACACACTGGTCGGCGTGAACACCGGCTTGCCGAACAGGATCGCCGAAGAAGCAATCCTCAAGCGTCTTATTCCTGGCCTCGCAGGATATGCCAGCCTCAAGCGTGAACAGAAATATGGCCGCAACTCGCGCATCGACCTTTTGCTAGATGACGGCCCGCGCCAGCGAGCTTATGTCGAGGTCAAGAATGTACACTTTATTCGCACGCTCGGATTGGCGGAATTCCCCGATACGGTGACGGCGCGAGGCGCAAAACATCTTGATGAACTCGTCGACGTTGTTGCCGCTGGTCATCGGGGCGTGATGCTGTTTATTATCCAGCGAAACGATTGCAGCAGATTCAGCATTTCGGGTGATCTTGACCCCACTTACGCACGCGCTTTTGAACGTGCGCGTGCAAACGGGGTTGAGGCTTGGGCCGTTCGGTGCCACATAACGGACAAAAGCATTGATGCCAGTGAGCTGGTGCCAATTGAGTAGATTAAGACGGATCGAGTGATGGTAACCTATATCGAAGCAACAAGCGCACCCATGAAATATACGGGCCAGATCAGGCTCTATGGCCCCGAGGCTTTCGAGGGTATGCGCACGGTCTGCAACCTGACGGCACGCTGTCTCGATGCCCTCAACGATATCGTCAAGCCGGGCGTGACCACCAATGAAATCGACCGCTTCGTGTTCGAGTTCGGCATGGATCACGGCGCGTTTCCGGCAACGCTGAACTATCGCGGCTACACGAAATCAACCTGCACGTCGATCAATCACGTCGTCTGCCATGGCATTCCGAACGAGAAGCCACTGCGCGAGGGTGATATCGTCAATATCGACGTGACTTATCTCCTTGATGGCTGGCACGGCGATTCAAGCCGCATGTATGCGGTAGGCGAAATCAAGCGCGCCGCTGAGCGGCTGCTTGAAGTCACCTATGAAAGCCTTCTGCGTGGGATTGCCGCCGTAAAGCCTGGCGTGAAAACCGGCGCTATCGGCGCCGCAATTCAGACTTTTGCCGAAGGCGAGCGCTGCTCCGTTGTGCGCGATTTCTGTGGTCACGGCGTAGGGCAGCTGTTCCATGATGCGCCGAATATCCTCCATTACGGCACGCCGAATGAAGGTGTCGAGATCAAGGAAGGCATGATCTTCACGATCGAGCCGATGATCAATCTCGGCAAGCCGCACGTGAAGGTTCTCGCCGACGGCTGGACCGCGGTTACCAGAGACCGTTCGCTGACGGCACAGTATGAACATACGGTGGGTGTTACGAAGGATGGCTGCGAGATATTTACACTCTCTCCGGCCAATGTCTTCGGCCCATCTTCCATGAGATAACGGCGAAGAGATATCGCCTCGATAATTGTCTGGTCTGTTTTTGCGGGGGTTTAAACAGGATGGCAAAGAGCAAGAATGAGCCGGGTAACACTGAGTTGCCCGGGTTCAGTGATACACTTCAACTGACGCCGAAGATCGACAAGCCGCATTATGCCGGGCATCGTGATCGTCTCAAACAGCGCTTTCGAGATACTCCCGATGCGCTGGCGGACTATGAACTGCTCGAAATGTTGTTGTTTCGCGCCATTCGCCGCGCCGACACCAAACCGCTCGCCAAAGCTCTGCTGATGCGGTTCGGCTCGATTGCCGAAGTACTGGCCGCCCCCGAAAAGCTAATTGCCGAAGTTCCCGGCGCCGGTCCTACTGTGGCGCATGAACTCAAGCTTGTAGAGGCTGTCGCCAAGCGAAGTGCGCGCAGCACCGTCATGGAGCGCGAAGTACTTGGCTCTTGGAATAAGGTGATCGAATATTGCACCGCGGCCATGGCTTACGAGACCCGCGAGCAGTTCCGCATCCTATTTCTCGACAAGAAGAACAAACTGATTGCCGATGAAGTCCAGCAGACGGGCACGGTGGACCACACGCCGGTCTATCCGCGCGAAGTGGTCAAACGGGCTCTGGAACTCTCCGCCACCGCCATTATTCTGGTCCACAACCATCCTTCCGGTGATCCCACACCAACGCGCGCCGACATCGATATGACCAAGCAGCTCGTCAACGCTGCCAAAGCACTCAACATCACGGTGCATGATCATATCATTGTCGGAAAGCACGGCCATGCCAGCTTCCGTGGACTGGGATTGATCTAACAAAAATTTCCGCATCCAGCAGTTACCGATTGTTAAGCATAGCGCGAAGAATGGTTGCGCATTGCATGGAAATCGCTCGAATTTTCTTAAATTTGGACACAATCAGAGGTGAGACGAGAGCCAGTTCGAAGGCACGGCCTTTCGATGGGTATAATGAATTCAGGCATGTTTCCCGCCAGCGTTTCCAGACGGGAAAATCGGAGTAAAAAATGTTGAAGCGTTCTATCACCGCAGTGGCGCTGGGCGCCGCAATCGTTGCTTTTGCTGGTTCGGCTTTCGCTGCCGACATGATGGGAGCAACCGACTATTCCTATAATGATCCTGTCGCCGCAGGCCCGCATGACTGGTCCGGCAACTATGTTGGCGCACAGGTCGGCGCTTCTTCGTCCAGGGTCCCCGGTCCTTTCACCAACCGCACTGGTGCTCTTGGCGGCGTTGTCGTGGGCAAAAACATGCAGAGCGGCAATGTCGTGTTTGGCGGAGAACTCGAAGGAAACTTCGCCGAAGCCGAACATCGCATCGGCAATGGCGGCAGCCTTCAGCAGTCATGGAACGGCAATGCCAAGGGCAAGGTCGGCTATGCTTTCGACAAGACGCTCGTTTACGGCACGGCTGGTTACGGCGTGACCCGCTTCAAGGCCAAGGACAACACCACCTCGGCTCCGGGCTGGGAAGGTGGCGCACTGGTTGGCGCTGGCGTTGAACAGGCCCTGAGCGGCCCGCTTTCCGTAAAGGCCGAATATGACTTCCAGCGCTTCAACGACGTGAAGTCCCGCGTCAACGGCGTGGAGCAGCGCAACAATCTGAAGAACCATTCGATCAAGGCCGGTCTGAACTACAAGTTCTAGGCCTCGTGATCCGATGCGAAACTTCATTCTGTTTTAGCATCAAGCAATTCTGCATTTGCACAAAGGGCTGCGCTTCATAGCGCAGCCCTTTCGTTTTGCATAAATTTATCTTCATTTCGCAGTCTGACTACGTCATTCGATGGCTTGACTCCGACAGGCACTAACCGATTATAAATTGGTAGTGGAAGTGCGGGGAACAATAAGAGCGAAAAGCTCAACCACCATATCGGGAGGTTATCTTACCTTGCCGTGTTGTCTCCTCGCGCCTGAACACTTGGATATGTGGCTCTGCTGTCGCAGACCATGCAGTCAGGAATGAAAGAATGCAGCGCGTTTTTGACGGACACAACGATGTCCTTCTGCGGCTTTGGGAAAATGCCCGCAAGGGCCAAGACCCGATCAAGGAATTTATCGACGGGACGGATATCGGCCATATCGATCTGCCCCGTTCGCGCAAAGGCGGTCTCGCCGGTGGAGTATGCGCCATCTACATACCTTCGGGCGAGCATATCGAACTGGGCAAGCCGGATGCCAATGGCCACTACGAAACGCCGCTTTCAGTGCCGCTGGAACGTAGTTCCTCCCTCGACATAGCTCTCGAAATCGCAGCCATCGCGTTGAAGCTGGAAGCTGCCGGGGGCTGGAAGCTCTGCCGCAACGGTCGTGAACTCGATGAAACGCTGAACAGCGACACATTCGCCGCCGTGCTGCACATGGAAGGCTGCGAAGCCATCGATGCCGATCTGGCTGCTCTTGAGGTCTTTTATGCTGCCGGCTTGCGTTCACTCGGACCGGTTTGGAGCCGCAACAACGTTTTCGCTCACGGTGTTCCATTCGCATATCCGATGGGCCCCGATACCGGCCCTGGCTTGACCGATGCAGGCAAGCGCCTGGTCAAAGCGTGCAACACCAAGGGCATTCTGATCGACCTGGCGCATATCACCGAAAAAGGTTTCTGGGATGTGGCCAAACTGAGCGATCAGCCGCTGGTCGCCAGCCATTCCAACGCACACGCCCTCACCCCCGTCGCCCGCAACCTGACCGACCGTCAGCTTGATGCGATCCGCGAGAGCAAGGGTCTTGCCGGACTGAACTACGCCACGACAATGCTGCGCGCGGACGGCAAGGAAGACGCCAACACGCCGCTGTCCGATGTAGTTCGCCACGTGGATTACATGGTTGAACGCATGGGCATCGACTGCGTAGCGCTCGGTTCGGACTATGACGGCGCAACAATTCCAGCCGAAATCGGCGATGCCGCAGGCACGCAAAACCTTGTCGATGCACTGCGAAAAGCGGGCTATAGTGAACAAGAGCTAGCAAAACTTTGCCAGGACAATTGGGTACGGGTTCTGAAACAGGCTTGGCACGAAGCGGCCTGATCTGGTGCGCATCCCGAAAAGTGTGAAATGGTTTTCGGAATAAAATGTGCGAAAAAACAAAGACAAAATCCCAAACAAAATCATAGGAAGGGGACTCTCAACATGATGCATTTCGGACGTTTTCGTATTCTGGCGGCGGGTGCAGCACTTGCCGCGGTACTGGCCGCAAATCCAGCCTGGTCGGCCACGCCAGCCGACACGCTGGTTCAGGCATGGGCCATCGATGACACGATCACGCTGGACCCGGCAGAATCTTTCGAACTGAGCCCGGCCGAATTCATCGGCAACGCTTATGACATGCTCGTTCGCCTCGATATCAACGACACGTCGAAAGTCATACCTGGCGTCGCCGAAAGCTGGACTGTTTCCGACGATGGTCTCACCTATACATTCAAGCTGAAGAAGGACATCAAGTTCGCTTCCGGCAACCCGATAACGTCTGCCGACGTGGCTTATTCTTTCGAACGCGCTGTGCGTCTCGACAAGAGCCCGGCTTTCATCCTGACCCAGTTCGGCCTGACCAAGGATAACGTCAACGAAAAGGCGAAAGCCGTAGACGACACTACCTTCGTCTTCACCGTCGACAAGCCATATGCGCCAAGCTTTGTGCTGAACTGCCTGACCGCGACCGTTACTGCCGTCGTCGACAAGAAGCTCCTCGAAGAACACGCCGAGAAGGTTACGCCGACCGACGACTACAAATACGACACCGACTATGCCAACGCATGGCTTAAGACCAAGTCGGCAGGCTCGGGCCCGTTCACGATCCGCGAATGGCGCGCCAATGAAGTCGTTATTCTGGAACGCAACGACAATTTCTACGGCGAAAAGGCAAAGCTCAAGCGCGTTTTCTATCGTCACGTCAAGGAAAGCGCGACGCAACGCCTGATGCTTGAATCCGGCGATGTCGATGTGGCACGCAATCTGGAACCGGGCGACTATGAAGCCGTTCTGAAGAACGACAAGCTGACGACCGCCAGCGCTGCCAAGGGCACGGTCTATTACATCAGCCTCAACCAGAAGAACGAAAACCTGGCCAAGCCGGAAGTTCGCGAAGCGTTCAAATATCTGGTCGATTATGATGCAATCGGTTCGACCCTCATCAAGGGCATCGGTGAAATCCGCCAGACCTATCAGGCAAAGGGCGTTCTTGGTTCTCTCGATGCTGCACCCTACAAGCTCGACGTCGCCAAGGCGAAGGAACTGCTCGCCAAGGCAGGCCTGAAGGATGGTCTCTCAGTCACGTTCGACGTCCGTAACGGTCAGCCGGTCACCGGCATTGCCGAATCCTTCCAGCAGACCGCTGCTCAGGCTGGCGTGAAGATCGAAATCATCCCCGGCGACGGCAAGCAGACGCTGACCAAGTATCGTGCCCGTAACCACGACATGTATATCGGCCAGTGGGGCATGGACTATTGGGATCCGAATTCCAATGCCGAAGCTTTCACCAGCAACCCGGATAACAGCGACGACGCATCGACCAAAACGCTTGCATGGCGCAACGCCTGGGACATTCCTGAGCTGACCAAGCAGACGCAGGCAGCTCTTCTGGAACGCGATAACGACAAGCGTGCTGAACAGTACAAGAAGCTTCAGCAGGAAGCTCTCGACCAGAGCCCGTTCGTCATGCTGTTCCAGCAGGTTGAAGTTGCCGGCATTGGCGGCAACGTGAAGGGCTACAAGCTCGGCCCGACATTCGACTCCAACTTCCTGGCGACCGTTAGCAAGGAATAGTCGGCCACGCTTTAGCGCACAAACTCTTCCAAGCGCTGAACCGGCTTAAAAACAAAAGGATGGAGCGGTTTTCTGAATCAAAAAGGAAAGCCGCTCCAGAGCATTTCCAGCGAACCTGTTTCGCGTCGGGGAATGCGTCACAACAGGAAATGGAACGGCTCATCGAAACCGTTCTAGGGCTTTTCAAGCAAAGATGACTGAGGCTTCAGACCATAACCTGTTCTGAAATGCTCTCATTGTCGGAAGCGGTCAAAACATTGAGCAACACTGGAACCACCAAAAAGGTAAGGCGAGCGCCACAGCGTTCAACGGTCCTTGCCGCGTCGTTAGCCAGTTTTCTGGTCATCGTCGTCACGACCTATCTGGGCCTTCTGGCCGTCACATTCTTTATCGGCCGTGTGGTGCCGATCGACCCCGTGCTTGCCATCGTTGGCGACCGCGCTCCTGCGCATGTCGTGGCGCGCGTGCGGGAAGAAATGGGCTTCAACCTGCCCTATTACCAGCAGTTCTATCTTTATGTTAAGGGCGTGCTACAGGGCGATTTCGGCACTTCGGTACTGACGACCAATCCGGTCATGACCGACATTCGCCGCGTTTTCCCCGCGACCATGGAACTCGCTACCGTCGGCACCATCATCGGCGCTTTGTTCGGCATTCCGCTCGGCGTTCTCGCCGCCGTGAAGCGTGGTAGCCTTATCGACCAGATTGTGCGCGTGATCGGCCTCGTTGGCTATTCGGTGCCGATCTTCTGGCTCGGTATGCTGGCACTTCTGATCTTCTATGCGCGGCTCGGCTGGACCTCGGGTCCCGGACGTATCGACATCACATTCGAATACACGTTCACGCCGATCACCGGTTTCTACCTGATCGACGCGATCATCCAGCGCGACTGGCCAGCTCTCAAGGATATCGTCTCCCACCTTATCCTGCCGTCGGCTTTGCTCGGCTATTTCTCCTTAGCCTATATCAGCCGCATGACCCGTTCCTTCATGCTCAATGAGCTGGAACAGGAATATATCGTTGCTGCTCGTGCCAAGGGTATTTCGGAAACCCGCATCATCTGGGGCCATGCGCTGCGCAATGCCGCCGTCCCGCTCGTGACAGTGATTGCGCTTTCCTATGCCGGTCTTCTGGAAGGTTCAGTTCTGACCGAAACCATCTTCTCCTGGCCGGGTCTCGGACTCTACATCACCAATTCACTCCAAAACGCTGATATGAATGCCGTTCTCGGTGGCACAATCGTTATCGGGTCGGTCTTTATCGCGCTCAACCTCGTGTCCGATCTTCTCTATCGGGTTCTCGATCCAAGGACGCGCGTACGATGAGCCAAATGACAGATACTTCCAACCTCTCATGGCGTGAATGGCTGCTTACCGAGCGGCCACAGTCGCGCACGCAAGCCCGTCTCGGCCGGGCCTATATGGTCTGGCGGCGTTTCACCGCCAACAAGCTGGCGGTTCTCGGCCTCCTGATCATCATCGGCCTGCTGGTCGTTGCCGCGCTGGCCGATGTGCTGGCGCCGCATTCGCCGGTTGTCGGCGATCTCGCCAATGCACGTCTTCTACCGCCGGGAACACCCGGCTATCTGCTCGGCACCGACGATCAGGGCCGCGATATTCTTTCGCGTCTGATCTATGGCTCCCGCCTCACCCTCTATGTGGTGTTGCTGGTCGCCATCATCGCCGCGCCTATCGGCCTTCTGGTCGGCACTGTCGCCGGTTATGCCGGTGGCTGGGTCGATGCCGTACTGATGCGCATCACCGATATCTTCCTTGCCTTCCCGAAGCTCATTCTCGCGCTAGCCTTCGTTGCTGCTCTCGGACCCGGCATCGAAAATGCTATCATCGCCATCGCGATCACCTCATGGCCACCCTATGCGCGTATTGCGCGTGCGGAAACGCTCACTGTGCGCAACTCGGACTATATCTCCGCCGTTCGCCTGATGGGCGCTTCGCCGATCCGTATCGTCGTGCGCCACATCATGCCACTCTGCACATCTTCGCTGATCGTGCGTGTGACGCTCGACATGGCAGGCATCATCCTGACGGCAGCGGGCCTCGGCTTCCTCGGCCTCGGCGCTCAGCCGCCATTGCCTGAATGGGGCGCGATGATCGCCTCCGGTCGCCGCTTCATTCTCGACCAGTGGTGGGTTGCCGCCATGCCGGGTATCGCGATCCTGATCGTCAGCCTTGGCTTCAATCTTCTGGGCGATGGCCTGCGCGATGCGCTCGATCCGCGGGGTAACAACCAATGAAGCCTCTTCTGACTGTTGAAGACCTACGCGTCACCTTCCCGACGCGCACAGGCGCAATCGAGGCCGTGCGCGGTGTCAGCTTCGAGCTTGGCCGCGAGCGTCTCGGTATTGTTGGCGAATCCGGTTCTGGCAAATCCCAGACCGGCCGCGCCATCATGGGGCTTACCCCGCTCCATGCGAAGATCACCGCCAGAAAACTTGAGTTCGATGGCATCGACCTTCTAAACGCGTCGGCACGCGAACGTCGCGCCTTGCGCGGCGGCCGCATAGCCATGGTGCTGCAGGACCCAAAATATTCGCTAAACCCTGTCATGACCATCGGCAAGCAGATCGCCGAAACGCTGAAGGCCCATGGTAAATTCAGCAGCGATGAAATCCGCAAGCGCTCAATCGCCATGCTCGAAGCCGTGCAGATTCGCGATGCTGAACGCGTCATGAGCCTTTATCCGCACGAAGTTTCGGGCGGTATGGGCCAGCGCGTCATGATCGCCATGATGCTGGTCGCCGAGCCGGAAATGCTGATCGCCGACGAACCAACTTCGGCCCTCGACGTGACGGTTCAGCTTGAAGTGCTCGGCATTCTGGACAAGCTGGTTGCCGAACGCGGCATGGGGCTGATCTTCGTCAGCCACGACCTGCGCCTCGTTTCTTCATTCTGCGACCGCGTTATCGTCATGTATGCGGGCAAGATCGTGGAGGAAATTGCGGCGAAGGACCTCGCCAATGCGAAACATCCCTATACGCAAGGATTGCTGAACTGCATGCCGAAAATCGGAGCCGATCGCCATCCCCTGCCAACCTTGCAGCGCGAGGAGGCTTGGAAGCTATGACAGGGGAAACTATGAGCACGGCATCTGCACTGAGCGTCGACAATATCGACGTCTATTTCGACCATTTCCATGCGCTGAAATCGGTGAGCATCGACGTAGCGCGCGGCGAATCCTACGGCCTCGTGGGTGAATCCGGTTCCGGCAAGTCGACCCTGCTACGTGCCGTTGCAGGACTGGCACCCGTTGAAGACGGCGAAATCCGCATAGATGGGCAATTGCTGAAGACGCCGCGCGACAAGGCATTCTATCGCAATGTCCAGATGGTGTTTCAGGACCCTTATGGCTCGCTGCATCCCCGGCAAACGGTGGACCGGCTGTTGCTGGAACCGCTTGCCATCCACGGCGTCGGCGACACTGAACAGCGCATCGTGAAGGCGCTCGATGAAGTCGGCCTCGGTTCCGGCTTCCGCTTTCGCTATCCGCACCAGCTTTCAGGCGGCCAGCGTCAGCGTATTGCCATTGCCCGCGCCCTGATCGTTGAACCCAGCATATTGCTGCTCGATGAGCCGACCTCGGCGCTCGATGCATCGGTTCAGGCGGAAGTGCTGAATCTGCTGGAGCAGGTTCGGCGTGACCGTAACCTGACCTTCGTCATGGTCAGCCACGACCTTGGCGTTGTGACCCATATGTGCGACCGGCTTGCTGTCATGCGTAATGGAGAGGTCGTGGAACAGCTGCAGGCAGACGATCTTGTCAGCGGCAATATCCATGCCGACTATACGAAGAACCTGATGCAGGCGAGTGAAGGCTTCCGCAGGTAAAGCAAAAACTTGTCTCCCAAAAGTGGCAATCGGTTTGGGGGATAAAGACATGCGAAAAAACAAAGGGGACCTGCCGGTCCCCTTTTTCATTGCATCAATCGTCGGATGCCTTGCGCGGTGTGTCGCCATCCTGCCCGCGCCGCCAATAGGCGACAATAAGCTGGCGATCCTTCGCAACATTACGTTCCTTGCGCATATAGGTGCGGATCGACCGGAATGCGTTGAACTCGCAACCGGCCCAGACGTAAATGTCTTCCTCGTCTTCCGGTAGTTCGACCACGCGCACCGCATCCTGCAGCAATGTCGTCGTTCCGGCTTCCGCGCCATCGCGGTTCAGCCACTGCAGATCGACATCAGCTCGCGAGACAAGTTCCTGCTGTTCTGAAGCACTGCCGATCTCGACGCGCACGACCGCCTTGGTCCCTTCCGGCAGACGCTCCAGAATGCGCCCGATGGCAGGTAGCGCGGTTTCGTCACCCGCAAGCAGATACCACTTCGCATCGCCCGCATCGCCACCGCCCGGCCCCGTCATCCCGACAATATCGCCCGGCTTGGCGCTGACAGCCCAGCCGGAACCCGGCGCGTCGCAATCATCGCCATGGACGACCATATCGATATCCACCCAGCCGGCTACGCTATCGATGTTGCGGATCGTATAGACACGTGTGGCAAGCTTGGCTTCGCCATCCGGCCAGACAGGACGGCCATCTTCGCCGGTTGTGGGCCATTGCGGTTTAGCAAGACCTTCCGGCGGAAACAGCAGGCGGATATGAAGACCCAACTGCGAGAAGCGGAACAGGTTGTCGCCCTTCAGACGAATACGACGCATATGCGGCGTTACGTTCGATACTGCAACGACCTGCATCTCGCGGAAGTAAGGCAGCGGCAACCCGGCGGCCCCATCACCTTCCCAGATGATTTTCGGTTTGGCGCTGCCCTTGTCGAGAAATTCCAACACATGCTCTGCGATGGAATATTTCATATAGGCAAGACCGGTTTCGTCCTCGCTTTTGACGTCGACGCTAACCGTTTCATCATCCCATTGCACATCAGCCTGACCGAAGCTCAGCACCAGCTTGGCCGTGCTGCCCTGCCGATGCACGTCGGCATGCTCGACAAAATGATCGAGGAGCTGATTGACCACATGACCGGCATTTGTGAGCGCAAAGCGGGTATTGGCGTTGAGTTCGGACATGCCCCGTCCTCCTTTGGGAAACAATTTCCCCAGCCTTACCCGAATATAACATGACTATTCAAGTCATCATTTCGATTTGAACCCGCAATAAATTGTGACGGGCAGTGCCTGTCGCCAGACATCGAAAGAGCCAAGTGCACCCGCTTGTGCAACGCCAAGACGCGTCAATTCTCCGCCGAATTTCTCACGCCAGTTGAAAAGCAGCATCTCGCTTTGCAAGGTCACTGCATTCGCGACAAGCCTGCCACCCGGTTTCAGCGCGTTCCAGCAGGCTTCCAGAACGCCGTCATCCGTTACACCGCCGCCGATGAAGATCGCATCCGGCGCTTCCAGCCCTTCCAGTGCACAGGGCGCCCCGCCCTTGACCAACTGCAATCCGGGGACACCCAATGCCGCGCGATTTCGCTCGATCATCCCCTGCCGCTGTTCGTCCGCTTCTATGGCAATCGTGCGACATGAAGGATGAACACGCATCCATTCAATGCCGATCGATCCGCAACCGGCGCCGACATCCCAAAGCAATTGACGCGGCAATGGCTGCAATCGCGATAGAGTGACAGCACGAACGTCGCGCTTGGTCAGTTGTCCGTCATTCTCAAACGCTTCATCGGGCAGACCCGCGACGGGAGAAAACACGCGCGCATCCGGCGCAGCGACACATTCAATCGCCAGTACATTGAGATCGGCGCATCGCTCATGGGACCAGTTTTCGGCGGAACCCTGAACCCGGCCTTCCTTTGGCCCGCCAATATGTTCAAGCACCGTCATCAGGCTTTGGCCAAAACCTTTATCCGTGAGCATTGCCGCGGCTTTGGCTGGCGTCGAACCGTCGTTGCTGAGCACAAGAAATTTCTCGCCCGGCAAGATATGCGGAAACAGCAATTCGAACGGGCGACCGTGCACGCTAACAGACCGCACATCCTGAAGAGGCCAGCCCATGCGCGCAGCGGCGAGTGAAAGAGAGGACGGATAGGCAAGAACAAGCATTTCCTCCGGCGAGAAATGCCGGGACAAAGTCGCTCCCACACCAAAAAACATTGGATCGCCGCTTGCCAGCACAACCACCGGCTGGCCGCGATACGCCTCAATCATCGCGAAAGCTTCGTCGAATGGATATGGCCAGGCCACGCGCTCGGCTTTGATATTGCCACTCAGAAAGCCCAGATGGCGCTTGCCGCCAAAAATGACCGCAGCAGAGTTGAGCGCTGCGAGCGCGGTTTTCCCAAGCCCATCCAGTCCATCTTCACCGATCCCGATCACTGTCAGCCAGCCTGCCATGCGCGATGCTCCTTTTCCCTGTTCGTATGGCGGGGCAGTAGCAAGTGCAAGCGGCAAGGCGTATAAGGCTGAAATGTCGAGCCAGCAAATCACTCAGTCGCGGCAAGCCCAACCCGACAGGCGCAACGCCTGCCCCGGTCTTTCGCGTATGGTTATGGCCAGGGATGGGGCTATTGCCCGTATCAAACTGAGGCTCGGTCGCCTTTCTGCCGATCAGGCGCGTTCAATTGCAGCAATAGCCGAACGTTTCGATGCAGGCGCGATAGAGCTGTCGATTCGCTCCAATATCCAGTTGCGCGGTATTGCGCCTAGACATTGGGACGATGTTATCGCGGCACTTCACGAGGCTGGCCTTGGCGCCGACAATCCCGGCGCGGATGATATTCGCAACGTGTTGGTCAGCCCCACGGCTGGCATTGACCGGGGCCAGATATGCGACGTCACCGGACTGGCATCGTCTGTGCTGGACACGCTGCAGGCGAATGAGGCTTTTTATGCCCTGTCGCCGAAATTCTCGCTGCAAATCGACGGTGGCGAAAACTGCGCGATGATTTCTCATCCGGGTGACATCTGGCTTTCGGCGATAGACGGCGAAACCTTTGCTTTTGGCCTTGCTTCGTCTCCCGACAGGGAAGCGCTGGGGGCTGTAGACGCACAACATGCCCTGCCCTTCATCGAAGCGATGCTGCATCGTTTTTTACGCCATGGCAGTTTTGCGCGGATGAAACATCTGTTTGAAGCCATCCCAGCATCCAAGTTTGTGGCAGGTCTGAACCGGGAATTGTCGTTCCCGATTCATCCCGCAATCGGCTGGAAGCGCAAGGCACCGATGCCATTTTCGCATCTCGGCAACAACCAGCAGTCTGGCGGTTCATTTTATGTTGGCGCCATGCCGCTCCTGGGACGGCTGACACCGCAGCAACTAGCAGGTCTGGCAGACCTCTCCGACAGCGGAAGGCGTGAACTGCGCCTTACGCCGTGGCAAGGCGTTATCCTGCCTTATGTAGGCGAAACCCAGACTATCGACTTGACCGAAAGGCTCCGTTCGCTTGACCTTGAGACAACAGCCGAATCCCCACAGGCGCGGCTTCGTGCCTGTTCGGGATCAAATGGCTGCGTCTCCGCACTCGCCGACACACAGACAGACGGTAAAAGGCTAGCAACATATCTGGCGCCGGGAAAATCATCCGTGCATATCACGGGATGCGCCAAGTCATGCGCAGCACTTGCACCTTTGCCGCACACGCTTCTGGCGCGCTCGACAGGTCGCTACGATCTTTACGCGCAAGAGACGTTTCCGCAAGACGGGGCTGGACCATCGCGCTTTGGACGGCTATTGGCGACTGATATCACCATTGACGAAGCGGCGTGCCTTCTGAACGCCCGACACTGATTAGAGCGGTCACCATGACAGACTATATTCGCGATGGACAGGCCATTTACGACCGGTCCTTCGCCATCATTCGCGCCGAGGCCGATCTAAGCCGGATACCAGCCGATCTGGAAAAGCTTGCAGTCCGTGTCATTCATGCCTGCGGCATGGTGGATGTGGTCAATGACCTCGCTTTCTCGCAAGGCGCTGGCAAAGCCGGACGCGATGCTCTGCTCGCCGGTGCGCCCATTCTCTGTGATGCACGCATGGTGGCAGAGGGTATTACACGCTCTCGTCTGCCTGCCAATAATGAAGTCATCTGCACGCTGAACGACCCATCGGTTCCCGAGCTTGCAACGAAGATCGGCAATACCCGCTCAGCTGCAGCGCTCGACCTCTGGCTCCCGCATCTCGGCAACAGCATTGTTGCAATCGGCAATGCACCGACCGCCCTCTTCCGCCTGTTCGAATTGCTGGATGCTGGCGCGCCAAAACCTGCGCTCATCATCGGCATGCCGGTTGGCTTTGTCGGCGCGGCAGAATCCAAAGACGAACTCGCCACAAACAGCCGCGGTGTACCTTATGTGATTGTACGCGGAAGACGTGGTGGCAGCGCCATGACGGCAGCGGCAGTCAATGCGCTCGCGTCGGAGCGCGAATAATGACGGTAAAAGGCAGACTGTTTGGCCTGGGCGTTGGTCCCGGCGATCCCGAACTGATAACGCTTAAAGCCCTGCGTCTCCTCAAAAGCGCACCGGTTGTGGCTTATCACGCAGCCAAGGGGAAGAAGGGCAATGCCCTTACAATAGTCGAGGAATATCTTTCAGCGGAACAGGTTCTGGTGCCGTTGATCTATCCAGTGACGACGGAAAAGCTTCCCGCGCATATGGATTACGAACAGATCGTCAGCGATTTCTACGGCGAGATAACGAGCACCATAGCGAGCCACCTCGATAACGGTCAGGATGTGGCCGTGATCGCGGAAGGTGATCCATTTTTCTATGGCTCGTTCATGTATATTCACGACCGGCTTGCGGACCAGTATGAAACGGAAGTCGTGCCCGGCGTCTGCTCCGTTCTTGGCGCTTCGGCTGTGCTGGGTGCGCCACTGGTCTATCGCAATCAGACATTGTCCGTCCTCTCCGGCGTCATGAGCGCAGAAGAACTGAAGCAGCGGCTCGCGGATACAGGCGCGGCGGCTATCATGAAGCTTGGCAAAAACCTCGATAAGGTTCGCGCTGTGCTGGGCGAGCTCGGTCTCATGGACCGTGCGCTCTATGTCGAGCGCGCCACCATGGCCAATCAGCGCATTGTGCCGCTTGCCGAAGTCGACGGTAACGACTGTCCTTATTTTTCAATCATTCTCGTTCCAGGGCAAAAATGGAACGGCGCGTGATTCCCGCAATTCTGGTTCTTGGAGAAGCGGCGGTTCCTGCCGCGCGGCGGATCGCATCGGTGCTGGAACGCGCCGAAATGCGCGGCCTCCAGAACCGTGTTGCGTCGCTGGATGAAACCTTCGTGCATTTCGGCGATGCGGTCAGGTCGCTTTATGAGGAGGGCCGCCCCATCATCGCGCTTTGCGCAGCCGGTATCGTCATCCGGGCGCTGGCACCCTTGCTGCAGAACAAGCGCGTCGAACCGCCGGTTCTTGCCGTGGCCGAAGATGGAAGCGCAGTTGTGCCGCTTCTGGGTGGTCTCTCCGGTGTCAATGACATGGCTCAGCAGATTGCGGCAGCACTTGAGGTTGCGCCTGCCATAACCACGTCCGGCGAACTGCGGTTCGGAATCAATCTGCTGCACCCGCCTGCCGAACTGACCCTTGCCAATCCTGAAGACGCGAAAAATTTCACGTCGAACCTGCTTGCGGGACAGAAGGTGCAGCTTGACGGAAAATCACGCTGGCTTGTAGATTCCAAACTGCCTTTCGCCAATGACGGTGCGCTGACGATCAGCATAACGCCCCACATCCGCACGCCCCAGCCAGACGAGCTGATTTATCACCCTCGCAGTGTGGCGATTGGCATCGATAGGGTCAGCGAGAACATTCAGAACGATATTGAAGATGCTCTCGCCAATGCAGGCATTGCCCCAGCGTCGCTGGCATTGCTTCTCGCCCACGAAAAAGACTGCACTTCGCCGCGGCTCCAAGAGGCTGCGGCGAAAATTGGTGTTCCGCTGCGCTATGTGGCGAATGCAACCGATGTTCGTGAACTCGTTCTTCATTCGGTGGAACAGCCGGTTCAACTGATGGAGAGCTTGGGGCTTGCCATTGCCGTGGCTGCCACCCCGGCAGATGTCCTGTTTGTCGGTCGAAAACGTGGCAAGCTGGTCGTTATCGGCCTTGGGCCCGGATCACGAGAGCTAATGACGCCTGCCGTTCAGCACGAACTGGAACAGGCCGAAGACATTCTCGGCTATGAGACCTATGTGCGGATGGCGGAAGAAAACCTTCGTCCTTTCCGCGCCGATCAGATCGTTCATATGACTGATAATCGGGAAGAAATGCAGCGGGCGCGTCATGCATTCGAACTCGCTGCTTCCGGGCGACATGTCGCCATGGTTTCTTCGGGAGATCCCGGTGTCTTCGCCATGGCTGCGGCAGTCGTGGAGGCGCTTCACGAAACGGAAAATGCGGCATGGCACGGCGTGGAGCTCGTCATCCAGCCCGGCATTTCCGCTGCAATGGCCGCCGCATCGCGGATCGGAGCGCCGCTCGGACACGACTTCTGCATCATTTCACTGTCGGACAATCTGAAACCCTGGGAAATTATCGAGAAGCGCCTTGCGCTTGCCGCCGAAGCCGATCTCGCCATGGCGTTCTACAATCCCATCTCCAAGGCACGTCCGCATCAGCTTGGTCGCGCGCTTGAAATCCTGCGGCAATATCGGTCTCCCGAAACGCCTGTTGTCCTTGGGCGCGACATAGGCAGACCGGCTGAGACTACACGGACAACCACACTCGGCGCACTGACACCAGATGATGTCGATATGCGAACCGTTGTGATTGTCGGCTCGTCCCACACGCAAGTTTTTGCGAAATCTGATGGCAGGGAGTGGGTTTATACACCGCGCTGGTACGGTGAAAAGCCAGAGAAATGACAAACAAAAAAGGCAGGGAAAACCCTGCCTTTTTCATGTGTTATCCCTGATTGTTGAATCAGTTCTTCTTCGCCTTAGCCTTTTTCGGCTGGGCAGCGGCGGCTGCATCGGCCTTGGCTGCTGCCGCTTCAGCTGCAACCTGATCGGCGCTCTTCGGCGACGTATCGATAACAGCGCGCACACCGCCCTTGGCGGTCAGCTGGCAAACAGCGGTACGCAGATCGACCTTGAGATCGACATCGGTGCCGCCTGCTGCACCCGGACGGGAGTTGATGGCAGAGATAGCGTGTTCCGGTAGGAAATACTTGTTGGCAGCGGCAGTGATGCAAGGCTGCGCGAGCGCCGGATCGACATAAGCTGTCGGCGTGAAGCGAGGCATCGAAATCGTCGGCGCGCTGATCGGGGCATCGGTCTTGCCCGGCGTCGCCGTCGTGGTTGGTACAGTCGTCGTGCAGGCAGCGGCAAGCGGGGCCAACATGGCAATGGCTAGAAAACGGGCTCCGGTGCGGGCGCGTCCGTACATGATCTACCTCATAGGATCTGCTGAGTAGGTAAAATTTTAAGTTCGATAACTATTCGGTTTTGCTCGATTGTCGAGTGGCAGGAAGGTCACATTGCCAGAATTTCGATTCGCATCCACAGTCTGGCATCACTGTTTTGCTAGAATCCAGTTCAGCATCTCGCGCCAGTCGGACATGCGGATCGGCGTGCCGTGATTACCACTTTCGAAACGCCGGAACTGGACCGGATAACCCGGCGCGCGCTTGCGTATCTCGCGATAGAAGGCTTCCTGCTTGTCGATTGCAAAAACCGGATCACGGCTGCCATGTCCGAAGAAGATCGGCACACGTTTCTTGAATGCGGGTGACTTGAAAAATCCGTCATCCCAAAGCGAGCCGAGCAGAATAAGGCCTGCGAGCTGGTTCCCCGCCTTTTCATTAGCCGCTATGCGCCAGCATAGTGTTCCGCCTTGCGAGCCGCAGGACAGGATCAACGGAGCGCTCGGTGATGATGCCTTGGCTGCTTCGATCAATCCGGCAATCTGCGCCTCACCCGCATCGGCAAAATCCTTGAAATCCGGCGAGATATAGAGACCGCCATTCAGTGCCGCGAGATTCTTCACACGGTTGAAATTGCCGCCAAAGGTAAAATCATTCATACCTTGCAGGCGATTACCGCCCCTACCATGCAGGTAGATGACGATAAAGGACGCGCCTTCGCGCTTGCCTGCTGTCATGGCCTTCACCGGCCCGGCAGCAGTCTGAAAGGTAACGTCCTTCTGGTAAGCGCGCGCCTTCAGCGAGACATAGACATCTTTCACGCGCTTTTCAGGCACCGCATCGCGCCCGTTGATATCGCGCATCTCGTTGTAATCGATAACCTTGTAATCACCATTGTCAGCGCTGCTGAGAATGCCGGGATAGGCGAAATAATCATCCTTGTATGGCGGCAAAGACGCTGCCCCCGATGCCATCACAGTCGAAAACAGAAACAATGCCCCAAACAGGCCACCTATTCCATACTTCAACATTCTATGGCTCATCGGATTACAGCTCCAGCGTATGATAGCGCCTGTTGAGATAGACCAGCGCCTCGTCCTCGGATTTGGACCGCAGGCCCACGACTTCCCCGAAAAGGACGTGATGCGTGGAGTGATCCTGCACGCTGACCACCCGGCAATCGAAAGCAGCAAGTGCACCCTGCAATATGGGTGCTCCGGTCACCTGAACATCCCAGCGCGCCAGTTCGAACCGCTCATCCTGGGTCAGGCCGATACGGCCCGAAAAAGCGTCTGCGAGCTGTTGGTGCGCCCCCGCGAGCGTGTTGACGGCGAACACGCCGTTTTCGATGAACAGCCGGTTTTCTTCATGAATCTTTTGCAGGCAAATCAGGATCGTCGGCGGATTATCCGAAACCGAACAGGCCGCCGTCAGCGTCAGACCACGCCTTCCCGCACTACCGGCAGTCGTGACGATCTGTACTGCGCCGGCGTAATGACTCATGGCATCCCGATAGGACTTGGATTCCACCGAAGCTGCACTTGAAATGATGTTCTTAATCGTTTGCACGTCCAACAGAATCCGTCTCGCCCTATGGCATGTTATCTGAAGCCAGCTACCCTGGTAACAAGCCCGCATAACGAGCCCAAATAAGGGCCCCACATAACGGGCATTGCACAAAGGCCAGGAAACAGCTACCCACTTTTCGTTGAAAATGCCACGAATTGTTTAATGAAGACGGATCACGTGATCGAGCTTGGGAAACGTCCGACCGCAGTACTGACAAGTATCATCCTTACACTGCTGACCAGTTCAGTACTGGCACAGGCGGAGGATATGCGCGTCGGGCTCGCAGCACCGCTGTCCGGAACGTTCGCTCCATTGGGCAATCAGCTGGCGGAAGGCGCTCGTGTAGCCGCCACTGCAAAAGGCGCAGAACTCGTTATTTTCGATGATCGCTGCGATGCTGAAGGCGGCAAGGAAGCCGCAGAACGCTTCGTCAAGGAAAACGTCCGGGTCGTCACCGGCTTTCTGTGCCCGGAAGCGCTTGAAGCAGCACTTCCGGTTCTCGCAGCCAGCAACATACCTGTTGTGACATCAGGCGTCAGCGAAGCCACGCTAACTGAAAGACGTGCGCCCGCGCCGATGGCGGTATTCCGTCTCGCAACCGGTCTAGACAAGGAAACGCAGGCAACCGGGAGCTTCCTTGGCAGCCTTTGGCGCGCGCAATCTTTTGCAATCATCGATGATGGCACCATCGAAGGACGTGAACGAGCTGCACGCGTTTTAGCCAGCCTTAAAGAGCAGCAACTACAGCCGGTTTTCACAGACACCTACCGACCGGGTCTCGATAACCAGAATGCTCTGGTCGCCCGGTTGCGGCGCGCAGGCGCTACCCATGTTTATGTCGGCGGTGAGCGCGACGATATCGCCGCTATAGGCGCAAGCGCTGCCGCGCTCAACTATTCCCTGACGATTGCTGGCGGCAGCCTTCTTGACGCAGCACCCGGCACACAGCCCTTAAGTCAAGGCACGTTGATGATTGCCCCGCTCCGTCCGCAGGAACTCTCGACGGCAAAGCCAGCAATCGATGCATTGCGTCAGGCCGGGAAACTTGCAGACGCCTATGCAATCATTGGTTATGCCAGTGCGGAAATCCCTGCGGATGTGATCAAGCGTGCCGACGAGCAGAAGCTGCCGATTATCGACACACTCCGCAATAATTCCTTTGAAACCGTTCTCGGCTCGATCAAGTTCGATGGCAATGGTGTCCGAACCGACAACCCGAACCGCCTGCAGCGGTTCGATGGCAAGCGGTTCGTGCTAGCCGACAAGTAGCCCAATCAGGCTCGCAGCAATCACCAGTCCGGTCATCAGGCTCATCGTCGACCAGAAAAGATGAAGCGCGGCATCGATATCATCAGCGTTGGCGTCGCGCTTGCCGGATGCATTCAGCATCGGCCCTTCGACTTTCTCCGCCCCATATTGGCGCGGACCGGCAAGCGCCAGCCCCAGCCCGCCTGCAAAAGCCGATTCCGGCCAGCCAGCATTGGGCGAGCGATGCAGACGTGCATCACGGCGCATGGCGGAAAACGCTTCTTTCCCTGAAAGCCTGTCTTTCGTGATCGCGGTGGCAAGGGAGGCGAGCAGTCCGGTCAGTCTGGCTGGGATATAATTAGCGACATCGTCCAGCTTTGCGGCAAAACGACCAAAGTCACGATAGCGATCATTCAGATGGCCGATCATGGAATCAGCGGTATTGATCAGCTTGTAGGCGAACAAACCGGGTAGCCCACCGACCAGAAACCAGAACGCAGGTGCAACGATACCATCTGAAGCGTTTTCCGCGAGGCTTTCTATCGCTGCACGACTGACACCGCCTTCATCGAGATGTTCGGGATTGCGCCCGACGATCATCGACACAGCCCGACGACCGCCTTCGATCCCTTCCTCACGCAATGCCAGTGCGACCGCCTGCACATGATCGGCAAGGCTTTTCTGTGCAAGCAGCACCGTCACGATCAGGATTTCGGCAACTGCACCGGCAGTCCCGGCGAAGGGTAACGAGAGTTCAAGGATGAGCCCCAGAACCACACAGGCCATCACCAGCCCGACCGTCAGCCACATGCCGTTTCGGCGAAGCACCGAGGCAGAGAGATTGCGATTGTTCCAGCGCTTTTCGCCCCACGAAATTGCTTTCCCGAACAGGACGACGGGGTGCGGCACCTTCTGCCATAGCTGCGGCGGGTCGCCGACAAAGCGATCCAGAAGAAGCGCCAGCGAAAGAATAATCAGCTTTATTTCCATGAGCTTGACCAGAAAAACTGAATCAAAATTTCAACGCCTTTTCGAACCGCGCAAGCGCCACATCATCCAAAGGCAAACCAATGCGCAACCAGCGCGGGGCGTAATCGAACTTCCGGATCAGAATATGTCTCTCGCACAATCTGGTGTAAATCCCGATTGCACCCACGTGTTCGACGAGAGAAAACAACGCCGTGCCGCCAATTTCCCTCAGACCGCTTTTGTCCAGAACAGCCGACAATTCCGCCCGCCGCAGATCAATACGTGTGCGATAATCCGCAAGCGTTCCGGCATCGCTGAAAGCATGATTGGCGATTGCCAGTGCTGGGCCAGAAACCGCCCATGGTCCAAGCCGCCGCTCCAACGCTTCAACAAAACGACCGCCTGTAATTGCAAAGCCCAGACGAACGCCAGCAAGCCCGAAAAACTTGCCGAAGGATTTCAGCACGATCATCGGTGCATCTTCTGCATTTGCCGCAATGCTGACGGCCTCATGCGCGTCGGTGAACGCCTCATCAACAACCAGAAAGCCCCCGCGAGCACCGAGTTTCTGTGCAAGTTGCAGGAGAGCCTCTTTCGAAATCACGCGACCGTCTGGATTGTTCGGATTAACGATGACTGCCGCTGTTGCCTCACTCGGAATTTCATCAAGCGTCACACATTGCACAACCTTCCAGCCGGAAGCGGCGAACGAGGCAGCGTGTTCCTGATAGGTCGGCCCGAGGATGGCTACCGTCGACGGCGCGATCAGCGTTGGAACGAGCTGGATCAAAGCCTGCGTGCCCGGCGCTGCAACGATCGGTGCTTTCTCGTTCAGCCGATAATAGCTGCGGGCCAGTCGCAACGTTTCCTGTAACAATCCTTCATCAGGCAGACGGTTCCAGATTTCAGGTGTCAGTTCGGGAAGCGGAAAATGCTCTGGATTGATGCCCGTCGAAAGGTCGAGCCAGTCTTGCGGCCTGCCACCAAAACGCGCGACGGCCTTGTCGAGCGCGCCGCCATGCTCGATTTCTGCACTCAAGCTTTCTCTCCGCAAAAATCGATGACATGCATGAACGAGCCTGAAACGGAGCCGACTCTCAGGCCTGCCTCGCCAACATCGTCGCCGACAGCATCACGCACACGGAAAAGACGATCAGCCTTTCCTTCACGCACGATACTGGCATAGTGAAACTCATGCGCCTTCAATGTCTCGGTCCAAGGCGCACCTGCAAGCGGTTCCAGCATGCGGTAGCCGAGATGCAGCTTTCTTTTTGCAAAGCTCGTTTCGAGCGGCAGAAGATCCAGCATCGGGTGTGTGACACCCTCTGCATCCCGCAAGCTTTCGCCGAGAACCATGTAGCCGCCACATTCGCCGTAAACTGTTACCCCACGGGCTGCAGCTTCGCGTATGCCCGCCTGAAAACGTCCTGCCTGCGCCAAACGCCCTGCATGCAATTCAGGATAGCCGCCCGGCAGATAGATTGCATCGGCATCCTGTCTCGGAGACTCATCGCCGAGCGGTGAGAAGAATGAAATCTCCACCCCTCGCCTGCGCCAGCCTTCAAACAAATGCGCATAGGCAAAGGCAAATGCGTCATCGCGGGCAACGGCAATGTGGTTGCCCAGCGGCTTCAGGCGCGGGACATTGGCCATCGCATCGAAGCGCTTCGGTCGCGACCAGATCGTCTGCAGCGCGTCCAGATCGATATGCGTTTCCATCGCATCTGCAGCGTGTTCGAGAAAGCTCTCAAGATCGGAGTGCTCGCCCGCCTGCACCAGCCCCAGGTGCCTTTCCGGTAAGGAAAGAGCAGTATCGCGGGGCAATGCACCAAGAACCGGAATACGGAGCGGCTCCAATGCGCCACGCAACATAGCCTCATGCCGGGAGCTACCAACGCGATTGAGGATGATTCCCGCAATCAGCACATCCTTGCGAAACTGGCTGAAACCCCAGACAAGAGCGGCAATGGAATGTGATTGCCGGGCACAATCCACCACCAGCACCACCGGCAGATCGAGAAGCCGGGCAAGAGCGGCAGATGAACCCTTGCCGTCCATCGCTCCGTCAAAGAGCCCCATCATGCCCTCGGCAACCAATAGCTTGGCACCACTTTCCGTCATGCGGGAGGACAGTGCACTGATAAGTTCAGGGCGCATCGCCCAAGGGTCCAGATTGAAGCAATCCACCCCGCTTGCAGCCTTGTGGTAGGCGGGGTCGATATAGTCGGGACCGGCCTTGACCGGCGCAAGCGCTTCTCCCCGCCGTTTCAGGGCGCGCAGCAAACCCAGCGTTACCGTTGTCTTGCCAGACCCGGAAGCCGGCGCTGCTATCATGAACCCCTTCATGCGCTTCTCACTCCCTCATTTTGATTTCGTCTGGCAAGCGGATCGCTGGACAGGATTTTACCGTTCAACGCACCCATCCAATCCAGCCCGGCGCGCAGACGAACCACTTCACCTACGACCACAATGGCAGGCGGGTTCAGCCCCGCCGCTTCAACATCTTTTGCAGCCCGCGCCAATGTCGTTTCAAGCACGGTCTGCTTGGGGAGGCTTGCATTGCACACGAAGGCGACAGGCTCATCCGGCGAACGCCCAGCCTCGATCAGCCGCCTGGCGATAAGGTCTATATGTTTCATCGCCATATACATGACGATAACCGGCGCAGACTTGGCGATCCCAGTCCAGTTGATCCCGTCAGGCATCGAGCCGCTGGCATCGTGACCGGTCAGAAAGGTCACCGATTGATTGATATCGCGATGGGTAGCGGCAATACCCGCATAGGCGAGGCCGCCAATTCCGGCAGTCACTCCGGGAACGATGCGAAACGGAACGCCATGCTCCACCAAGGTCAGCGCCTCTTCTGCTCCCCGTCCGAATACGAACGGATCACCGCCTTTCAGGCGCAGCACCTTCTTTCCCGATTTTGCAAGTTCAACAAGCCGCAGGGATATATCACGCTGTTTTGGCGAAGGCTTGCCGCCGCGCTTGCCTGCATATTCCAGAGCGGCATCCGCATTCTTGAGAGACAGGCAGGCATCATCCACCAGCGCGTCGTAAACGATGACATCTGCCTGCTGTAAGGCGTTGACAGCGTGAAGCGTCAAAAGACCGGGATCGCCCGGCCCGGCCCCAACGAGCCAGACATGGCCGGGTTCCATCGCAGGCAAGGTCACTTTGCTCCTCGCAATGACACATGCAGCCGTTTCTTCAGCCTTGTTCATTTTCATCAACCACTATTCTATCTGGCGGCACAGCTATCAGATACATTATAAGGCGTCCATGAATGACGAAACCGCTCCAACGAATAAAAGTCAGGAAAAAGCCGAGCTCCGCCGCGGCTGGACCACGGGCGCCTGCGCAACCGCTGCCACCAAGGCCGCATTGACGGCGCTTATTACCGGTGAATTTCCTGATCCCGTCGGTATAATTCTGCCCAAGGGGGAAGTACCCTATTTCCAGCTCGCCTATGAAGGGCTGGGCGATGGCTATGCGATGGCAGGCATCATCAAGGATGCCGGCGACGATCCCGACGTGACCCATGGTGCCACGATCATCTCGACCGTATTCCCGGCCCCACCCGGAACCGGCGTCGTCTTTCGTGCAGGTGAAGGCGTTGGCACAGTTACGCGGCTCGGCTTGCAGATTCCTCCGGGTGAAGCCGCCATCAATCCGGTCCCGCGTCGTATGATGACCGAAATCTGCGAGCAGATTTGCGCCGAATACGGCCTGCCCGCGGATATCGTCATTACGATATCGGTGCCCGGCGGCGAAGAGATTGCCAAAAAGACATGGAACCCGCGTCTCGGTATTATCGGCGGTATTTCCATTCTCGGCACCACTGGTGTGGTCCACCCGTTTTCCTGTTCAGCCTGGATACATTCGATCCATCGCGGCATCGACGTCGCACGCGCAGCCGGGCAGAAACATGTCCTCGGCGCGACAGGTTCGACGTCCGAGGATGCTGCGCAGGCGCTCTATGATCTGCCCGATTTTGCCATTCTCGACATGGGCGACTTCGCTGGCGGTGTGCTCAAATATCTGCGCGAGCATCCTATCGACAAACTTACGATCGCAGGCGGTTTCGCCAAGCTGACGAAGCTTGCGCAGGGTGCGCTCGACCTCCATTCTTCACGGTCGCAAGTGGACAAGAGTTTCCTTTGGACCATCGCCGAAAAGGCTGGCGCGCCGGAAAGCATGAAGGATCAGATTCTCTTTGCGAACACTGCGCTGGAAGTGCTTGAACTGACTCAATCAATCGGCCTCGACATGGCCACGCCAATTGCGCTCAAGGCGAAGGAAACCGCGCTCGAAACCCTTCGCGGCGCGCCGGTCGCGGTCGAGATTATCGTAACTGATCGCAGTGGGAATATCCTTGCGCGCGTCTGACCCCAAGATACTCATTCTCGGCGGAACGACCGAGGCTGCGACACTTGCAACGGCCTTCGCAGGGCTGCCCGTCAATGCCATTACCTCGCTTGCCGGGCGTACCAGCAATCCAGCCAAACTGACCGGAACGGTTCGAAGCGGTGGCTTCGGAGGTGTTGATGGTCTTGCTGCCTATCTCGACGAAGAACGGATAGACCTCATCATTGATGCGACCCATCCCTATGCAGCACGCATCTCGCAAAATACGGTTCAGGCGGCAGGCAAGCGCGGTATACCATTGGTGAGGCTGGAGCGCCCCGCCTGGGAGGAAAAGCCGGGCGACCGCTGGATCAATATTTCCGATGAAGCCGAAGCAGTAAATGCTATCCCATCCGGTGAGCGTGTATTTCTGGCGCTCGGTCGCCAGCACATCGCGCCTTTCGCGGAGCGCGCTGATGTTCATTTCGTCATCCGCATGATCGATCCACCGGATGTGGCACTACCACAGGATTGCGAAATCGTTCTGGCGAGACCCGGCGATTACGCTGCGGAGAAGCGTTTTCTGGAAGGCCGCAGGATCGGGCTGATCGTCAGCCGCAACTCGGGCGGCACCATTTCCTATGCAAAAATCGAGGCTGCCCGTGCACTGGGACTTCCGGTCATGATGATTTCCCGTCCACCGGTTGCGGCCAGAAACGTTGTCACTTCACCAGAAGATGCAATCATATTCGCCCGCAAAGCACTAGGTTTTTGAACGCGCCGCGTGGCTGTGTGCTTCATGGTAAAGCGCTGAATCGCGAAAGCTTTTAGGGTCCAGTCCGCGCCCGACAAAAATCATTGCCGTACGTTTCAACCCGAATGCAGCTACCTTCTCCGCTATGTCTGACAGCGTACCGCGTAGAATTTGTTCATCAGGCCATCCAACGCGATAGGCGATAACCACCGGGCAATCGGCACCGTAAAGAGGTGTCAGCTCGGCCTCGATTTTGTTGAGGTTCCGGATGGAAAGATGGATCACCAGCGTCGCACCCGACCGCCCGAGTGTGGTAAGGTCTTCGCCTTCAGGCATAGCAGACGATTTCATCGAGGTACGGGTCAGGATGATTGTCTGATTGACCTCGGGAATGGTCAGTTCCTGCTTCATGGCAGCGGCAGCGGCTGCAAAAGCTGGCACCCCCGGCGTCACATCATATGGAATGCCTAGACTGTCCAGCCGACGCATCTGTTCGGCCATAGCGCCATAAATCGACGGGTCGCCCGAATGCACTCGCGCAACGTCGAGGCCTTGCACATGTGCTGCTTCCATCTCAGCGATAATCTCGTCCAGCGTTAGCGATGAACTGTCGACCAGACGCACATCCTTCGGTGCTCCGGCAACAACCTCCTTCGGCACCAGCGAGCCCGCATAGACGCAGACAGGACATTGCTCGATGAGGCGCAGACCGCGCACGGTGATAAGGTCCGCCGCGCCGGGGCCGGCTCCAATGAAATGAACAGTCACGATTTCCCCTTCCTGAACTGCGGACATGACTTTCCGTGATGTCGAAAGTCAATCCGTTTCCGGCAAAAGCTCTTCGATATCGTTGAAGATCGACTGCCATTCCTCATCCGTCAGTTCGAAGAAATTGAAGCTGCGCAACAGGAATGCACCTTCATTGGCTATGAAGGCCAGCCGAGTCCTGCGCCCTTCCGGTGTGGAGACGTCAAGCCCATCCCATTGCTTGCGATACCAGAGACGGGTTTCATCCAGATGTTCGGTGTTGGGAATGAGACTGGTCATCATGGCCGCAAAGCGCGAGTCGTCTTCGGCATCGCTTTCGCGGGTCACGCGAATATGGGCGGCGATATGAGAAAGCGCGTCCATGCGGCCTTGCTTTTTCTTGTCGACCTGTGCGTCGAAACGATCGCCCCACCGCCCGATCATCGCTTTCAAAAGCCCGTCCTTATTGCCGAAGCAATACTGAACGCCCCCTTTGGTCACACCAGAAGCCTGTGCGACGGCATCCATGGTGAGGGCCGCCAGCCCACCTTCGGCGACGAGCTTTTCAGCCATATCGAGCACATGGTCACGGTCGATTGAGCGCGGCCTGCCTATTCTGTGCAAATTTTCACTTTCCATACAGACGGATTTATATTAAGTGAGCCCTCCTCGCAAGTTTGAATACAAGCGTATTGAAAAGGTGCTATCCAATGTTGCCGAAAAATCGCTGGCTGGTTCTGACCATTGTTTCCAGCGCATTGTTTCTGATCGTCGTGGACATGACGGTGCTTTATACGGCGCTACCCCGCCTCACCCACGATCTCGCGGCCAGCGCTTCCGAAAAGCTCTGGATCATGAACATCTATCCGCTCGTCGTTGCAGGACTCCTGCCCGGCCTAGGCACGCTTGGCGACAAGGTCGGCCACAAGCGCATGTTCATGTCTGGACTCGCAGTCTTCGGGCTTGCCTCATTCTGCGCGGCCTACTCGCCAAACCCGGAATTCCTTATTGCCGCTCGCGCATTTCTCGCTTGCGGCGCAGCCATGATGATGCCCGCAACGCTCTCCATCATTCGGTTGACGTTCACCGATGACAAGGAGCGCTCGCTTGCAATCGGCATCTGGGCGGCTATTGCATCAGGCGGTGCCGCCATCGGCCCTGTGGCAGGCGGCGTTCTGCTGGAATATTTCTGGTGGGGATCGGTCTTCCTTATCAACGTACCCGTCGTACTGGTTGCGCTGTCACTCTCCGTCTTCACACTTGAAAATCGTCCGCTCGGCTCCAGGCGCAAATGGGATTTGATCGGTTCGATCCAGATTATGGTTGGATTGATTGCACTCACCTATGCCGTGAAGGAACTCGCAAAGCGCGATGCATCCATGACCGTATTTGCAGCCGCGCTGGCAATCGGGTTGGTCGCATCATTCATCTTCGTGCGCAGGCAGCTCGCAAGCGAAGCACCGCTGATCGACTTCTCTCTGTTCAACAACAAGCTGTTTTCGATGGGTGTTTTCGCAGCTCTGGTGGCTTCCGGTTCAATGACGGGGATGGAACTCGTCTTCAGCCAGCGCATGCAGCTGATCGAAGGCATGTCACCCTTGCATGCCGGATTATCAATCTTGCCTATTCCTCTGGCCGCTTTCGTTGCAGGGCCGCTCGCTGGCATCATGCTGCCGCGCCTTGGTACCGGCAAGCTTCTGTGGTCGTCGCTGGGGATCACAGCACTTGGCGTTATTGTCTACATTCTGACTTACAAGACTTCGGCCTCGTTCTATCTGGTCGGGCTTGCGATTCTCGGCTTCGGCGTGGGAGCTGCCATGACAGGTGCATCGTCGGCGATCATGACCAATGCACCGGTTGAAAAGGCAGGCATGGCAGCTTCCGTTGAAGAAGTTTCCTTTGAACTCGGCAACGCTCTCGGTGTCACGGTTTTCGGAAGCATTCTGTCCGTATTCTACACGGCAAGCCTTGTGATCCCTGAAGGCGCAGGTATCCCCGCAATCGTGCGCGATAGTCTGGACGAAGCGCTTCTGGCAGCTCAATCCCTACCGCCAGCAGATGCACAAACTCTGACGGCGCTGGCATCGGCGGCTTTTGAGAGTGCTTATGTTGCCGTCATCACAGCGACCGCAACTCTGCTTTCGATCGCTACGCTCGTGGCCTACATTATTCAGCGACGTAAGACTGTTACCGCATAATCCGAAGTCGGGACCGGGCGACAGCCAATGCGGCAGTTGCCCGGCCTGATACGGTTTTTTCGACCACAAGAAAGCCATTCGGACCGGTGGCAGCAAGCGCAGCCGCTTCAGCGACACCACGACATCCAACTGCCTCCAGAACAGTCTCCGATGGGTTTTCGAGACGCGGAGTTTCCTTTTCCAGCCGCTCGGCATCGAAGAAACAAAGCGCACATTCATAGTGCGCTGCAAGCTCGTTCCATGCGAGCTCGCCACACTTGGTACTCAAAGTTGCGATAGCGTCAGGCCGCGAACAGCAGCCTTGTGACAACACCTGATCGGCCAAAGCCAAAAGCTCGTCGAATGTCACGCCGGACGAACCGCCCATGCCGAGGACTGTGCTGTAGTTTCTAGAACCCACAGGGAGACGACTGGCGTGCTTTGTGCAGCTCTTCCGGCTTGACGCCGAGTGTATCGGCAATGCGCTGGATCATCGTTGCCTCGGAACGGTCAAGCCGGTGATCGGAACAGGCAATCTTTACGAGGTCACTAAGCAGCGCCAAACGGCGATCCGGTGCCATCTCGGCCAGCATGTTAGCTGCTTGCTTGGTCGTCGTCTCGTAGGCGAAATCCTTAAGATACTCGGCCACTTCCGGAAGCTCTTCCGGCGGAATGCCGAAATTCCTTTCGGCAATTTCCTTGAACGCCGCTATTTCAGCAGGATGCTGGTCGCCATCGGCAAACACCACATGCAACAGCAAAAGCAGTTCAGAAGCGAGCGCCGGATCATCGGCCACGCGCTGCACGGCGCTCTTCTTGCTGAGAAAAGCGGTAATCCGCTCAAAGATGCTCTCGCTCATGGAACCCCTCAAAACTTTCAGCCTGAATATAATGAATAGCGCCGGATGCACCGGAAAACAATCTCGCTCAACGCACTGGCTTTCTTCGGAGATTATCCTTGTCCGACTAGCGTTAGGAAAGCAGCTGCTCTATGTTGCGCCCACCTCTCCCTTGGGCTTCCCCGATGCTTGAATTTTTCGATACGCTTACCCTGCTCCTGACGGCTGCGGCATTCATCGCCGGGATCATCGATTCCATCGCCGGTGGTGGCGGAATGATTACAATCCCCGCCTTGCTACTGGCCGGAATTCCACCCGTTGAAGCACTTGGCACGAACAAGCTGCAAGGCTTGTTCGGCTCGTCATCGGCAACCATCGCCTATGCGCGCAAAGGGCATGTAAACATCAAGGAACAGTGGCCTGAAGCACTTGCATCGCTCATCGGGTCAGTGTTCGGCGCTTTGCTCGCAACGGTTCTGCCGGTCGACATCATGCGTGCAGCGCTGCCAATCCTCCTCATCGCGATTGCACTGTACTTTGCCATCAAGCCGAGCCTTGGCGATGTTGATCGTGCGCGACGTATCGGCCCGTTTCTTTTCGGCGTAACACTCGTTCCGCTGATCGGTTTTTATGATGGCCTTTTCGGTCCCGGGACCGGCTCGTTCTTCATGCTCGCTTTCGTGGCGCTGGCCGGTTTCGGTGTGCTGAAAGCCACCGCACACACGAAGCTTCTCAACTGTGCGTCCAATGTCGGCGGCTTTGCAACCTTTGCCGCTGTCGGCGTCATCAACTGGAAGATCGGTATCTGTATGGGCGTCGCCCAGTTTATCGGCGCACAGATTGGCGCAAGCCTCGCCATGAAGGTCGGCTCACGCATTATCAAACCGCTTTTGATCGTTGTCAGCCTGGCGCTGGCAGTTCGCCTTTTGATGGACGGAACCAATCCGCTGCGCCAGTGGGTTGGCTTTTAAATCCGAAGCGCTACCAGCACTACACCGCAGCCGATAAGCAGAATGCCGAACCAGTTGAGGGTGGACATGCGCTCGCCAAGGAATGCCGCACCGAACAGTGCCACCAGCACAACCGACAATTTATCAATCGGCGCGACGCGCGATGCATCCCCGATCTGCAAGGCCCGGAAATAGGCAAGCCACGAAGCACCGGTCGCCAGACCTGAAAGCACCAGAAACAGCCACGACTTTCCGGAAATCTCGCCGGGTTTATGCCATTGGCCGGTAACGGTCAGGAACAGGCACAACGCGCCAATGATGACCAGTGTGCGCACGAGCGTGGCGAAATCAGAATTGATGCCCTGAATACCAACCTTGGCGAAGATGGCGGTCAATGCGGCAAACACCGCCGACATCAGTGCCCAGAATTGCCAGCTAGCAATCATCAAAACTCAATACCCTTCTGTGCCTTCACACCAGAGCGGAACGGATGCTTTATCATTTCCATCTCCGTCACGAGGTCGGCCGCTTCAATCAGCTCATCCTTGGCATTGCGACCGGTAATGATGACATGCTTCATCTCCGGCTTGGCTTCGAGAACCTCGATCACTTCCTCGACCGGCAGATAATCGTAGCGAAGCACAATATTCAGCTCATCACAGAGCACCATATCGTAACTTTCATCCAATATCATGGCTTTGGCTTGTTCCCATGCCCCACGCGCCATGGCGATATCTCGCGTCCGGTCCTGAGTCTCCCAGGTAAAGCCTTCGCCTAGCGCTGAAATAGTCACCTGTTCGGGGAACTTTTCGAGCACCCAGCGCTCACCCGTGTCCCACGAGCCTTTGACGAACTGCACGACGCCGATTTTCATTCCGTGACCCAGCGCACGGAAAACCATCCCAAAACCGGCCGTCGACTTGCCCTTGCCTTTACCGGTATGGACGATCACCAGCCCTTTTTCTTCAGTCTTTGTCGCCTGAATCTTGTCGCGGGCAGCTTTCTTCTTGCGCATCTTGTCCGCATGGCGTGCATTCAGTTCCTCTTCCGTCATCGAAAGAAGTTTTTCCGATTTCTCAGCCATTTACCGCCCTTTCCGGATTCAATTTTTGAAGATTTGAACTCAATGTTTCCAGCTCGAACCGCGCAGAGTTGGAGCGAGGCGCCCAGAAGCCGCGCAAGATAGCATCGTTGAGTTTCGCTGCCGTCTCGGCAAGTGCTGCCGGGTTTTTCTCGGCCATGAAATCATGCACCGACTTGTCGGCGATATAAGCCTGATAGACCGCCTCGAAATGATGGTTCCCAACCTTGCCGGTGGTCGCCGCGAAGGCGAACAGATAGTCGACAGTTGCCGCAATCTCTGCCGCCCCCTTATAGCCGTGGCGCATGACGCCTGCGATCCATTTGGGGTTGGCTGCGCGACCGCGTACGACGCGCGAAAGTTCTTCTTCCAGCGCACGGATCACCGGCTTTTCCGGGCGGGAATGGTCGTTATGATAAACTGCGGGCATTGCGCCACTCAAACTTTCAACGGTCGCAGCCATCCCACCTTCGAACTGGTAGTAATCGTCGCTATCGAGAAGGTCGTGCTCACGATTGTCCTGATTTTGCACAACAGCCCGAACCGAACGCAGCTGTTCTTCGAGAAGGCCGCGCTCAGCCTGCCCTTCCTCGCCTGCGCCATAGGCGTAACCGCCCCAGACAAGCCAGGCTTCCGCCAGATCGTTGCGTCCCGCCCAGCCGTTCTCGTCGATCAAGGCCTGCAGGCCTGCTCCATAAGCGCCGGGTTTGGCCCCGAAGACACGATAGCCCGCACGCCGCTCCGCAGTCTTTTCGTCTGCCCCTTCTGCAACGAGGCGCGCTTGCTCAATCCGCATGCGTGCTGCGATTGGATTGTCTTCGGCATCCTCATCAAGAGCGCCTACTGCACGCACGGCCTTGTCGAACAATGCAATCTGTTCTGGAAACGCGTCGCGGAAAAAGCCGGAAATGCGCAATGTCACATCGACACGTGGACGGCCAAGCTTTGCAATCGGAACAATTTCGTATCCGGTTACCCGGCGTGACGCCATATCCCAGACCGGCTTGACACCGATCAGCGCCAGAGCCTGCGCAATGTCATCACCGCCGGTGCGCATATTCGACGTGCCCCAAGCGGTCAGGCCGAACGATGTCGGCCATTCACCGTGATCCTGCGTATAACGGGTAATCAGGAGCTCCGCCGATTTGCGTCCCAGTTCCCATGCTGCCGGAGTGGGAACGGCGCGACTATCAGTAGAGAAGAAATTGCGACCGGTTGGCAGCACATCGGGACGGCCGCGTGTCGGCGCGCCGGATGGTCCCGGCGCCACAAACCGCCCGCCAAGTGCGGCAAGAAATCCATCTATTTCCGAAGGCCCACAGGAAACCACCATGGGGCGCAGATGCCCCTCGATGGATTGGAGAACCGCCTGCGTCTGCGGCCAGTCTGCGGGGCACTCTATCGCGCCTGCAACAAAGCTGGCTGCCAGCAGTTCGATACGCTCCACCGTATCGCCCGTAATGCGCCATGTTGCAGGGCTCGCAGCCAGCAGGAGTTCCGGTTTGGCACCTGTCCACGCCTCTGCCATATTGCAGTCCAGCGGATCGTATGTTTCGCCAAGCCCGCAATCCGCAGCGATTGCACGCTGGAGACTTTGATCGCCCGACGCACCACCGAGCGAAACCGGCACGCCACGCGGCACACGCGCCAGTGCAACCAGAAGATCGGTTAGCAACCTGCCTTCAGGCGCCAGCCCGAAAATATGCAGACCGTCGCGTATCTGCATTTCCTTGAGATCACAGAGATAGGCGTCGAGCTTTTGCAACGCCATGTCCTCATCGTCATGGTCGTGAATGCCCGCATCGCGATCAAGCCCGATGTCGCGCACGAGATCGAGTATCTGTCCTTTCAGTCTGAGCAGGCGGCGCGGATCGACACCGGAGGCCTCGTAATATTCGTCCACCAGCGCTTCAAGGTCTTTCAGCGGCCCATAACTTTCAGCGCGCGTCAGCGGCGGCGTCAGGTGGTCGATAATAACCGCGCTGGCGCGACGCTTGGCCTGCGTGCCTTCGCCCGGATCATTCACGATGAAAGGATAGATATGCGGTGTAGGACCGAACACGGCCTCGGGGTAGCAGTTTTCGGACAGCGCAAGCGCCTTCCCTGGCAGCCATTCCAGATTTCCATGTTTGCCCATATGCACAATGGCATCGATGCCGGCGACCTCGCGCAGAAAAGCGTAGAAGGCAATATAGCCGTGCGGCGGCACCAGATCAGGCGAGTGATAAGTCTCTTTCGGGTCGATATTGTAGCCCCGTGCGGGCTGGATACCGACAAAAGTTTCGCCCAGCCGCATCAACGGCAATGCGAAAGCGACAAGCTCCTGTGCAAAATAAGGGTCATCTTCCGGCGCCCCCCAACGCTCTTCGATTTCTTTCTGAATCGCAATGGGAAGTCTTTTGAAGAAAGCCTTGTATTGATTCAGTGAAATCGTTTCGCGAATCTCACGTCCGTCACGTGCAGCATTGGTCGGGCCTGCCGTCAACGCACGCATCAATGCATCACCGTCCACGGGCAGGTCAGCGACGGGATAGCCGCCCTTCGCCATAGCGTGCAGTACTTCAACCGTTCCGGCTGGCGTATCGAGCCCTACCCCGTTTCCGAGCCGCCCGTCGCGGTTCGGATAATTCGCAAGGATAAGCGCAACACGTCTTTCATCGGGCGATTTCCGCTTCAACCGCGCCCAGTTTGCAGCGAGCTGCGCCACAAAACCCACGCGGTTTTCATGCGGCTCGTGCGTCACGATATTCGCTTCCACTGCCGAATCAAACTGTTTTGCCGACTTGAAGGACACGGCACGCGAAAGTACACGCCCGTCCACTTCGGGCAAAGCGACATTCATCGCCAGATCGCGCGCCAATAAGCCCTGCTGTGACGTTTCCCAAACTGCCTTCGGTGTGCCGGAGAAAATCACCTGCAACACCATATTGCCGCGCTTGTCGAGGACAGTCGGCTTGCGCTCGGCGCCCGGCGAAGAAATTGCAAACCCCGTGGCATTCAAAACGATATCCGGCGGACAATCCTCAAACAGACCGTCGACGACTGCCGCAGACAATCGATCCTTGAGGCTCGAAACGAATATCGGAAGCGGATTGAGGCCTTTTGCCTGCAAAGCAGCAATCAGTGCATCGACAGGCTGCGTCTGTCCGCTTTGCACCAGCGCCCGATAGAAAATAATGCCAGCGAGAGGTGCTTTTGCATCGCTCCAGTGCGTGCGAATACTATCCAGCGAGGAGACATGCTCTCCCGGCCACCACAGACCAGCCTTGAGCAGAGGTGCAGCACTTTCAGGCTTCTCGGAACCCGCAATCAGCGCAGCGCAGTAGTGAAGGAATGCGCCGGCATTCACAGCCCCGCCCTCGATCAGATACTGCCAGAGTTCATTTCGCTCGTGCGCAGAGATCGTTGAAAACCGGTCCAGCCCATGATCCGGCTTGTCGTCTCCCGGCAATACGGCAATCTTGATACCGTGATTGAGTGCGCAAGCATGCAGCGCTTCCAGCCCGTAAGGCCAATAAGTCTCACCGCCGATGATGCGCACCACGATAAGGCTGGCACATCGGGCCGTGCGTTCAACATATGCGTCCACCGACATGGGATGGGTGAGACTGAGGAAATTGGCCAGCCGCAAACTTGGCAAATCCGGCGTAAGCCTGTGCGCCTGCGCCAGACTGGCCAGTTCGGTATCGGCGGCGGAAAGGAACAATATCTCTCCCGGCGTTTGGCCGAGATCGACGGCTTCATTGCCGTCGCTGATTGTTCCTTTCTGGGCAAGAAGAAGATGCATCGGTCAGACAGCGTCTTTCACGGCCTTGGCGATGGCTGCTTCATCGATATCATGCAGCCCGATCACGACCAGTCGCGTGGAGCGCGCTTCATCCTTGCCCCATGGACGGTCGAAATAATGCTCAATACGCGGACCAACCGCCTGCACGACCAGACGCATCGGCTTGCCCGGCACATCGACAAAGCCCTTCAGACGAAGAATATCGTGTTTCGCAATGACCGCTTTCAGCTTTTCCGTGAATAGCTTGGGATCGGCCACGGAGCCCGCTTCGACCACGAAGCTCTCGAACTCGTCATGATCGTGCTCATGTCCATCTGCATGATGGATTTCATGGTGGGATTTGCGGTTGGCGATGTCGTCTTCCGTGCCGACGCCGAGGCCGAGCAGAACGTCAGCTCCAAGCTTGCCAAAGCTCGCAGGAACCATATTCACGCGGCGAGGCGAACGCTCGGCCACATCGGCTTTCACACTATCCAGCCTTGAGGCGTCGATCAGGTCAGCTTTGTTGAGAACAATCAGATCGGCTGCATGAATCTGATCCTCAAAAAGTTCCTCCAAGGGGCTTTCATGGTCAAGAGATTCGTCCGCTGCGCGCTGCGCATCCACCTTGTCGTGGTCATCGGCAAAACGCCCCTCGGCCACCGCTGCGGCGTCGATCACGGTTACTACACCGTCGACTGTTACCTGCGTCTTGATTTCTGGCCAGTTGAAAGCCGCGACCAACGGCTGCGGCAATGCCAGACCGGACGTCTCGATCACGATATGATCGGGGCGATCAGCGCGGTCCAGAAGCTTGGTCATGGTCGGGATGAAATCATCGGCAACGGTGCAACAAATGCAACCATTGTTGAGCTCGATCACATCTTCTTCACGGCATGCTTCGATACCGCAACCTTTCAGAATACCGCCATCGACACCGAGGTCGCCGAACTCATTGATGATCAACGCAATGCGTTTTCCATTGGCGTTTTCCAACAGGTTGCGGATCATCGTCGTTTTGCCCGATCCGAGAAAACCCGTGATGACTGTTGCGGGAATTTTCTGTCCCTGCATCGATTTATCCCTTCATCCTGAGCGGCAACCCTGCCGCCATGAAATAAACTTCATCCGCAATCGCGGCCACTGCCTGATGCAGAAAGCCTGCATGATCGCGAAATTCCCGTGCCATGCGATTTTCAGGCACGATCCCAAGTCCAACTTCGTTCGAAACAAAAACCACAGGCCCGGCAAGATTCGGCAGCATGGCGACAAGACTTGCCGTCTCTGTCGCTATATCGCGCTCGGCCATCATCAGATTGGTCAGCCACAGGGTCAAACAATCGACCAGCACGAACCGATCCGCAGCGGCATTCAATGTCAGTGCACCGACGAGATCGAGTGGCTCCTCCACCGTCTGCCATTCCGAACCACGTCGGTCGCGATGAATGGCAATGCGGTTTTCCATTTCCTTGTCGAAGGCACGCCCTGTTGCCAGATAGAGTGGCTGAAGTCCCGAGGATTCAACCATTTTCTCGGCATAGGACGACTTACCCGAACGGGCTCCGCCAAGAACCAGAACCGATTTTCCCGGCGAAGCCATTTTCATCAGCCCTCAATCTCGGACGATGCGTAGTGCTGGATGAACCAGCCAAGTGCGAGGCCGATCACGGCCCACATGAACAGGTTCGTCGCCAGCGATGCGACTGCATATTGCGAAGCAAGCAGTGATGGAATCGGTGACGAGATGTCTTCGGGATGCGGAGCACCATAAAGATGCGGCACCACGATCAGCACCAGACCGAGGGCCTTTGCCCAGATTTCCTGGCGCAACACGATGAGATAGAGGCCTGAACCGCTCAGCACCACGGTAGCAAGCCACCAGAGCTGGCGTTCAGCCAGAGCAGCCGCAGGCATTGCCGGCAATTCCGGTGACAATCCCAATGCGGGCAGAAACGCGACTGCAAAAAAACCCGCGACGCCCCAATAAATCCCATTCTGCACCGTAATGCGGCGTCCGAGAAGCAAGGCCACGCCACCAAGCAGCAAGGCAAAACCTGCACCTGCTACGAGATTGGCAAGGATCGTATTGCCCAACCGCCCAAATGGTAGTTCAGCCCCTTCTTCCTCGTCACTTTCGGCAGCGGCGCCATGATCATGCGGTGTGGCTTCCGCCTCGCCGTGACTATGGCCACCGCCAGCATCTTCATAGGTTTCGGCCTGCAGGATCAAAGGCACTGTCTTCAAATACATGGCGGGAGTAACCAGCAGCCCGGCTAGAAGCCCCGCAGCAAGCGTCGCCAACAAATAACGGATCAACATTTCTGTCCCTCAATAGCAATTTCGCGCCGATAGCCGTCCACCATCGAGCTTTGCTCAGCTTCAATTCCGAAAGATGTTAAACTGCTCAGTGGCAGGGAAAACCATAGGAATGGCGCGTATCGTGCGCTGAATCGTGCAACGTATCAGAATGGGCAAGCCCTACGCCGTAGATCAGGAACGCACCGAGAAGCAGTGAAACCACAGCCGTGCCCAGACGGGCAGCGAGCGGCATTGCGAGTGTGCTGGAAACAGAATTTTGAGTACGTGCAGCCATGACAACCTCCGTGCAGGCAGCAGGGAAAAACCTCCCATGGGGTTCGGGCTCAATGCCCTCACGCAACAGGCAGGTCTCCTGGCTCACGGGTCGCGGGGATTGAAACTACCTTCCCAGAAGCTTTACAGCCTCCAGTGGTTACCGGTTGCCCGGCTTGCCTCATCCCTCTCCGCTCTACAGTCGCGGGGTCGGCTGCGATAAAGACGCCCGGATTGGGTCCGTCCGTCGCATTCCCTTTTTGGTATTGCCGGGATTCGTCCCGGCAAAAAACCTGTTGCATGGTTTCGACACTAGGCTTTCGCCCCATCGTCGTCAATTGCGACCGATGATTGACGACCTCATTTCAAATTAAACAGTGCATCGATATCGAGACATGCGTCCAGCCCTTCGGCCAGCTCATCCAATGCAGCCTCAACGCCGGCGCGATAGTTTACTGAACTGCTACGCACACCAAGATCCTCCAGAAATCTCCGGCGAAATTCGTCTGCATTGAAAATACCGTGGAGGTAAGTTCCCATTATGTGCCCGTCTGGCGATATGGCTCCATCGTCATGCTCGCCAATTCGGGCGAAAGGCCGCCCCATATCCGGTCCGGTCGTTCGTCCGATATGGATTTCATAACCTTCCAGCGGCACATTATGGAGAAGCGCGGTCGCCTGCACATTGCGGACCACTTTTTCAGGTTCCATCACCGTTTCGATATCGAGCAGCCCAAGACCGTCAATGTCGCGTACATGCCCCTCGATACCAGCAGGGTCGCTGATGTGGCGACCAAGCATCTGGAACCCGCCGCAGATACCAAGCACATGACCGCCTCGTTTCACGTGGGCAGATAATTGGCGATCCCAGCCATTGTCCCGAACCGCCTGCATATCGGCTATCGTGGACTTTGTCCCCGGCAGAACGACAAGGCCCGCATCGCCGGGAATGCTCGAACCAGGCGGCACCATGACCACTTCTACATCCGGTTCAGCCTTTAGCGGATCAAGATCATCGAAGTTGGCGATGCGCGGCAACATCGGCACAGCAACCACAAGCGACTTCTTGTCTCCACGTACCGCACGCTCAAGAACGACCGAATCTTCGGCTGGCAATCGCGATACTGCTTTCAGCCACGGAACCACGCCGAAAGAGCGCCAGCCGGTAAACCGGGTAATGGCAGCCAGCCCGTCATCAAAAAGCGAAATATCGCCCCGGAACTTGTTGATCAGAAATCCGCGAACCATGGCGCGGTCCTGTTCGGACAGAATAGTGTGCGTGCCGACGAGAGACGCAATCACGCCACCTCTGTCTATGTCACCGACCAGAACAACCGGGACATCGGCCTGTGTGGCAAACCCCATATTGGCGATATCACCGGCCCGGAGATTGATTTCAGCTGGTGACCCTGCCCCTTCCACCAACACAAGGTCCGCGCCTTCGCTGACCTTGGCGAAAGATTCCATGACAGCCGCCATAAGTTGTGGCTTCAATTCCTGATAATAGCGCCCGCGCGCCTCGCCTCGCACTTGTCCCTGCACGACAACCTGACTACCCATGTCAGTCTGCGGTTTGAGGAGTACCGGATTCATATGGACAGACGACGGCACACCGCAAGCCAGCGCCTGCAACCACTGCGCCCGACCAATTTCGCCTCCGTCGTCGCTGACCGCCGCATTGTTGGACATGTTTTGCGGCTTAAACGGCCGAACATTCAGGCCGCGATTGCGCGCAACCCGGCATAATCCGGCAACAAGAACACTTTTGCCGACGTCCGAACCCGTTCCCTGAAACATGATTGCGCGTGCCATGGACTGCTGCGTAGCTTAAACTGAACTTTCAGGCAACGGGACCTCAATCGGCGAGCGTCTATGCAAAAATGCGCATCAGTTTATTACAAATGTGAGCAACATTATTCCAATGGAGCGTTGGCAGTCTCACACGGTTATGATCTAGTCCGGTGAAAAGGTGCGGTGCTACAGGGAGGAAACCATGGATGCTGCCGACCAGAACCAGTACGAACTGAACGAAGATCAGCTTGCCATTCAGGATATGGCGCGAGCCTTCGCCAGTGATCGCGTTGCCCCGCATGCATTGCAATGGGACCGCGACAAGCATTTCCCCGTCGACGTATTGCAAGAGACCGGACCGCTCGGCATGGGCGGCATTTATGTGCGTGAAGATGTGGACGGCTCGGCGCTAAAGCGGCTCGACGCAGTGCTCATTTTTGAAGCACTGGCAACTGCATGCCCTTCATTCTCGGCTTTCGTCTCCATCCACAACATGGCCGCATGGATGATCGACACTTTCGGCAATGACGAACAGCGCCTGCGCTTTCTGCCAAAGCTCACGTCAATGGAATGGCTTGCCAGCTACTGCCTGACCGAGCCCGGATCGGGTTCGGATGCGGCGGCGCTCAGAACACGCGCTACACGCGATGGCGATCATTATATCCTCAATGGTTCCAAGCAGTTCATTTCCGGTGCAGGCGCCACGGATGTCTATGTGACGATGGTGCGTACCGGCGAGGACGGCCCCAAGGGGATTTCCACCATCGTTGTGCCAAAAGATGCACCCGGCCTTTCGTTTGGCGCAAATGAATTCAAGATGGGCTGGAACGCGCAACCGACAAGAACCGTCATTTTCGACAATTGTCGCGTCCCGGCTGAAAACCTTCTCGGTGAAGAAGGAACGGGTTTTCGCATAGCGATGGCCGGGCTTGACGGCGGTCGGCTCAATATTGCTGCCTGTTCGCTCGGCGGTGCACAATCGGCGCTCAACAAGTCACTGGAATATTGCAGCCAGCGCAAAGCCTTCGGTCAGACAATTGACCGTTTTCAAGCGTTGCAATTCCGCCTGGCGGACATGGAGACGGAACTCTCCGCGTCACGCCTTCTTCTTTACTCCGCTGCCAGCAAGCTTGATCGCAAAACCCACGATGCGGGCAAATGGTCGGCAATGGCCAAGCGCTTTGTCACTGACACGGGTTTCAATGTGGCGAACGAAGCGCTGCAGCTCTTCGGCGGCTACGGCTATCTGCATGAATACGGGATCGAAAAGCTTGTCCGCGATCTGCGCGTACACCAGATCCTCGAAGGTACGAACGAGATCATGCGTGTGATCATCGCACGCCAGATGATCGGACGCTAGTTCTGAATTAGTAACCGCCAAGGGAGGAATTTTTTATGGCCACAATAGCATTTATCGGCCTTGGCAATATGGGTGGCCCGATGGCCGCCAACCTCGTGAAAGCCGGTCACACCGTTCGCGGCTTCGACCTCCTGCCGCAACATCTCGATGAGGCAAAGGCCAATGGTCTCTCGATAGCCTCGAGCGCGCAGGATGCGGTTGCCGACGTTGACGTGGTGATCACCATGCTGCCCGCCGGAAAGCACGTTCTCTCCGTCTATAAGGACATTGCACCAAATGCTCGAAAAGACTCACTTTTCATCGACTGCTCGACAATCGATGTAGATTCAGCACGCAAGGCACATGAGCTGGCCGCAAGCCACGGACATCTTTCCATTGATGCGCCTGTTTCCGGTGGCACCGGTGGCGCTTCCGCAGGGACATTGACTTTCATGGCTGGCGGCAGCGACGACGCATTCACACGCGGAGAGCCGATCCTGCAGCCAATGGCTGGAAAGATCGTGCATTGCGGCGGTGACGGCGCAGGACAAGCGGCGAAAATCTGCAACAACATGATCCTCGGCATATCGATGATCGGTGTCAGCGAGGCCTTTGTTCTGGCTGAGAAACTGGGCCTGTCCCACCAAGCGCTCTTCGATGTGGCGTCAACATCATCGGGGCAATGCTGGTCACTGACAACCTACTGTCCGGTTCCGGGACCGGTTCCAACATCACCTGCAAACCGCGACTATAAACCCGGTTTTGCGGCAGCTTTGATGCTGAAAGACCTCAAGCTCTCGCAGGAAGCCGCGCAAAGCGCTGGCGCTGAAACACCGCTCGGTGCACATGCACAGGAACTTTACAGTCTTTTTGATGGTGAAGGCCATGGCGCGGAAGACTTCTCAGGCATCATCAATTACCTGCGCTCCAAATCAGGAGCAAAGTAAACAATTGCCCACGCAAAAAAATCGCATTGTTTAGATTTGCTTAAGTCTCTGATAACCGTACGGTAACGATGTTGGGCTAGAAAGGAGCACGAGACGGGTTCACCCGGCTCAACGCTCCGGATCTGGTACTGCGTACCGGAGCTCAGTATATCCCGCCAGTGTATTGTTCGGCGGAGATGCCATGCGTAATTGGCAAAACCGTGCACCTCTGGCAGCGCGGTTTTTGCCATTTCAGCCTACAAATAGTTGCCTGAAACTGGCCCGTTGCCCTTGATCACAAGGGAATGCACAATTACACGCCTTTGTTACAAAACATTTAGAGCTGTTCGATTGAAATCCGGACATAATCCTGTGAAATGCAGAGCGCTTCCAATGAAGCCTGCTACACAGGTGATTTTTATTCAGGGCAATGAATTTGACTGCACAACGACCAGCCACCGCTGTTTCCACTGCCGATAAGAAACTTGTCGGCCTGCCTTTGGCTGTAATTTTTGTGCTGTGCTATTTCGCGTTCCAAACCATTCTTGTCACCGTTGTTTCCAACGGCGCAGGCCTTGATGACGCCGAGCAGCTGGCCAATATCGGTTACCTGGACTGGGGGTATGGCGGATCACAACCCCCTCTCTATACCTGGATTACCAATCTGGTTGCATCGGTGCTGGGCACATCGATGCTCACACTCCAGATCGTGAAATTCAGCATTCTTGCAAGCCTGTTCCTAAGCGTTTACGGCGCTATGAGACTGCTCGGTTTTTCGCGAATCGTCGCGTCAGCCGGTATGCTTGGTCTGTTTCTCATCCCGCAAATCGGCTGGGAATCACAACGTGCCCTGACCCATTCAGTTGCAGGCACCGCCGGTTGTGGCTGGGCCTTCCTGGCCTTTGCCTGGCATATGCGCAGGCGCAGTGTCGTCTCTGCCGCCGTATTAGGCATCGCGATGGCTGCAGCTATCCTCGGCAAATTCAATGCCTCATTCTTCCTGATCATGCTGATCATGACAGGACTTCTCATTCCCGAATACCGCCGGATACTGCTCTCCAAGCTGAGTTTCGTTACGATTCTGGCATTCGCCATCTGCTTCGGACCAACTGCGCTCTGGATGTTCGCACACAAATCCAGCGTCATGGCGCGCGCGAGTAAGTTTGAAATCGGCGCTTCCGGCAATGTCTTCTTCGACCGGCTGATGGGCGTTGAAAGCTTGATTGAAGCAGCCTTTCTGTTCTCGATCCTTGCCCTGGCAATCGCGGGTATCATCGCACTCATTCACTGGCAGAAGAAAACCGCCCCCTCCGTTCCGCTGACCACCGGCGAGAAATTCCTGCGGCTCTTGATCCTAGTCGGACTGGTTATTGTTCTCGTTGGCGTTATCGCCACCGGCGCAAACAACGTGAAAGATCGCTGGCTGCAGCCCGTTCTGTTCCTCACTCCGGCACTGATGGCGAGCCTTTTTGCTCGTTACAGGACCGGAAACCGGGCCTTGATCGACTTCGCTGTCGTGAGCGCTGTCGTAGCTCTTATCGTCCCACCGGTGCTAAGCTATTACCTGACCTATGGCTCAAGCTCTCCGCCTTACGGTCAGCTCGATTATCGTCATTTCTACGAGGAAGTGCAGGCGAAAGGCCCGTTCAAGACGATCCTGACGGACAATGCACAGATACCGGGCAATTTCAGACTATTTGATTCGTCGTTGCGCGTGGTTCATCCCGAAACGCCTGATGCCAGAGCTCTTCTGACATCACCTGTACTCGTTATGTGGTTCGGTGGAGCTGAACCGAATGAACGCATTGCTGCTTTGTTGCAAAATGCGAACATCACAATACCTCATGACGGTATCTCTACCACCGAGATCGAATATAAAACCCGACCAGACAAGCACATAATCGTCAGCTATTTTCTGGTCCCATAAAGGAAAGGCCCGGGAAACCCGGGCCATTTATTCTCTTATTCTACTGTTTCCTGAACCGCATGAGCTGTGCCTTTTACGTCGCGGCCAACGCCGCGAACAGTATTTGCACAGGACGCAAGCGTGAATGCGCAGAGAACGATAGCAACTGGGACAAGTCGGGTCAGCTTCATGACAGTCTCTCCAATGGGATGTGCAATCCTCCCCCTTCAGGGGTAGGGCATAGAGTTCCAAGTCTATTCAAACCAGTTATGCCTCCCGCCACATACGAAGCCCCTGCCCGGCATCTGGCGGTGAAGCCGATTCACTCGGCTGTCACAAAAGAAATCTAGCGCAGCGTTTTTCGCTGGCAAGAGAATGCATTAGTTCCCATCCCAATAAACTGTGATCTGTCATCAGCTGGAACGAAAAGTCTCAAACCGGCCGGAACGGCGATAACCTTCGAAAACATTCCGCAGATGGTCAGCAACGACCTGAATGTGCGGCCCGGCTTCCGGCTTCACAATTATACCCAGCTGATAACGTCCCAGAGCGGGCAAACCATGTTCCGGCCCCAGAGCGACAATTCCATCGCTCAATAGCGTTTTACCAAATGGTGCAATGGCAAGATCAGCCATGATCGCAGCCCGCTGTCCTGTCGAATGCGAGCTCATATAGGCAATGCGGTAAGGACGGCCGCTAGTCTCAAGCGCCTCAAGCGCATTGCCGCGCCAGGCACATCCTTCTTCCCAAATCGAAAGAGGCAGAGGCTCCCGACGATAAGCCGTACCACACTTGGCACCCGCCCAGACGAGTTCCTCATCCAGCAGAACTTCCACATCGCCTTTGTTTAGTATCGTATGGGACATGTTGATCAGCGTAACATCGAGCCGCCGCTCATCGAGCCGCTTGCGCAGATTGCTACTCTGGTCGATCACGACATCCACTGTTACGCCCGGATGGCTTTCGGCAAAACGCTTCAAGACAAGCGGCAATACGCATTCGCCGATATCATCCGGTGACCCAAGCCGAACCACTCCGGTCACTGTGGGCGCAACAAATTTCGAGACTGCCTCTCGATTGAGAGCCAGAAGACGACGCGCATATCCGAGCAGAATCTCGCCATCGCTGGTCAGCGTAACCGAGCGTGCGTCCCGATCGAAAACTGCAACACCAATCTGCTCCTCTAACTTCTTGATCTGCATCGAAACGGCAGAGGGCGTGCGGAACACCGCGTTCGCAGCAGAGGAGAAACTTCCCGTATCGGCAATTGCCACAAATGTGCGCAGCACATCGATATCGAGCATCGGAAGGGGATGTTGAACGGGCGCTGTCATGACGGACTCCGTTTTTCCGCTCTTTGTTCAAATTTTCTGATCTTAAGCCTTTCTATATTTCGTTTGATTGAACGTCAAGCAGAATGCACATTGAGGACACGAACAAGCAGAGCTGCAGCGAGCGTATCAACCGAACTTCCTGAATGAGGAGAGAGAAAATGACCGTTCAATGCCAATCCGCTCCCAACGGCCGGGCATCAGTCTTGCGCTTTACATCAACGTCATCCGTTGCGAACGCACAGTCATGGTTTCTGGCATTTTACTCCGAAGTGCAAAAACGGATCGAAGCCTGGTCGTACGAACGTCGGGTGAAGCGCAGCCGTCGTGTGCTGGAATCGCTACCTGAACACATACTGCACGATATCGGCTGGCCAAACGTGGATGATCGTCTGCCGGGCATCGCCAAAAACACAGCAGAGTTCAAGCGTGGACAGTAAAGCCAATTGAGGGCGATCATGCGATCCGCCCTCAATTTCCCGACATTAAAATACCTTTTCGCGGCAGGCATTTAGCCGCACTTTGCAACCTACCCGTTCTGTGTCTCAATAGAACACTATCTTGTTTGCGCCATCGCCCTCCCCCTGTGAAACCGGGCCAACGCAGCAAGGTTGCCGGTCTGAAAGCGACCGGAGAAAACCGGGCCCAAAAGACCCGGAGTCGTGACGGAGACACAAGGCTTCAACTGCGTCGGGAACCGCAGCCAGAGCCTTTCGAAAATGGGAACGATCGGGCATGATCCAAGCTTCATCGGTTAAGCGGTCTATTGTCTTTTTCCTGGTTCCAAACTTTTCGATGATTGCATTCGCAACGGCCATTGAGCCATTGCGCATTGCAAATCGGATGCTGGGTTATGACGCCTATAGATGGCGACTGACATCGGTTGATGGAAAACCGGTGACCGCATCCAACGGTGTGGAATGCGCCGTCAATGCATCGTTGGAAGACGAGCGACGTTTCCTGCAGCGCGAGCAGCGCCCCTCGATGGTATTCGTCTGCTCCGGCGTCTACGTGGAAGAATTCAGAAACAAGTCGGTCTTTGCATGGCTGCGTGAGGAATATAATCGCGGCGTGGCAGTCGGTGGACTTTGCACCGGCGCCCATATACTGGCCGCGGCCGGGCTTCTATCTGGCAAACGCTGTGCCATTCACTGGGAAAATCTCCCTGGTTTCTCGGAAGCCTTTCCCAAGGCCGAGGTCTATGCCGATCTGTTCGAGGTCGATGGCAACCTTTACACCTGCGCGGGCGGAACCGCCTCTCTCGATATGATGCTGAAGCTGATTGGAGATGATTTCGACGCCAATCTGGTCAACAAGATCTGTGAACAGGCACTGACCGACCGTGTCCGCAGCCCACAGGACCGCCAGCGCCTACCGCTGCGGGCCCGTCTCGGCATTCAGAACTCCAAGGTATTGACCATCATCGAGATGATGGAAGCCAATCTTTCAGAGCCGCAGGCATTGATCAATGTAGCCCACACGATTGGTCTTTCGCGGCGTCAGGTGGAGCGTCTTTTCCGACAGGAGATGGGCCGGTCTCCGGCACGTTATTATCTGGAAATTCGACTCGATCGCGCACGGCATCTATTGTTGCAGTCGTCCATGCCTGTGGTCGAGGTCGCAGTCGCCTGTGGCTTTGTTTCGGCGTCGCATTTCTCCAAATGCTATCGGGAATTATACGGACGCTCGCCACAACAGGAACGGGCAGAGCGCAAAATGCTCATCGCCGCTTAAGCACGACACTAAAGAAAGATAGAGCTGCATCTTGAATGGAGCAGCTCCACTACTGTCAGCTTTCAGAATAAAATCAAAACCATACAGGCTTTTCCGGAATCAGTTCTACAGATCGAACCATCTGTGGATGCAGGATTGTTGGATATGTCGCGAACAGGACAGCCGATGCTCAACCTTCCGGGATTTCCAGAAGCTGCGATGCAGTCGTCTGACGCTGCGAATATGTCGTATAAAGGCAAATGTCGCGACCGGGCAACGACTATGGTTTTGTCAAATACCAACGAGAGCGGTTTCAGGTAATACGGAGTCGTTGGAACCGCTCTATCCATCTTTTTCACGCATTATCCGACGCAAAACCGCTACGCACTTTTGCTGGAAATGCTCTAGGGACGCATAAAATGGCAGAGTTTCCTAAGAAGGCAAAAGTTGTGATCGTCGGGCTTGGCGGTATCGTCGGCGCCTCGGTGGCACACCATCTGATCGAGCGCGGCTGGGACGATATCGTCGGCATCGACAAATCGGGTATCCCGACCGACATCGGCTCTACTGCCCATGCATCGGACTTCTGCTATGCGACCAGCCATGACTTCCTGTCGTGCTGGACAACGCTCTACTCCATCGATTTCTATGAAAAGATGGGGCATTACGCCCGTGTCGGTGGCATCGAGGTAGCGCGCGTCGGTGACGATGCCCGCATGGACGAAATCAAGCGCAAGGTCGCATCGGGTAAAGCTTTCGGCACTCGTGCTCGCCTGATGGAACCGTCAGAGATCAAGGAAAAATTCCCGCTCATCGAGGAAAGCCTTGTTCAAGGCGGCCTGTGGGACCCCGATGCCGGTCTGGTCATTCCGCGCTCGCAGACCGTCGCCGGCAAGCTGATTGATCAGGCTGAAGCTGCAGGCAAGCTACAAAGCTTCGCCAACACACCGGCCCAGTCGCTAATCGTCGAAAACGGACGCATCAAGGGTGTCGTCACGCATCGCGGCACCATCGAAGCTGAGTATGTCATCATCTGCGCTGGCCTTTGGGGACGTCTGATTGCCGAAATGGTTGGTGAAGACCTGCCAGTCATGCCAATTGACCATCCGCTGACATTCTTCGGTCCCTATAACGAGTTTGAAGGCACCGGCAAGGAAATCGGCTGGCCGCTCATGCGCGATCAGGGTAACTCCGCCTATATGCGCGACACCGGCGATCCGAAAACTGCCGAAGGCGGCCAGATCGAATGGGGTTATTACGAAGAAAAGAACCCGCGCTTGTGCCATCCGCGTGACCTTCTGGAAAAGCATGAAGCACGTCTCTCGCCATCACAACGCGATCTTGAGATGGACCAGATTCTCGAACCGCTCGAGCGCGCCATTGAGCTGACGCCCATTCTGGGCGAGCTTGGCTATAATGAAAGCCACTCCTTCAACGGCTTCCTGCAGGTCACGACTGATGGCGGCCCATCCATGGGCGAAAGCCAGAAGGTGCGCGGCCTATGGTATGCAGTTGCCATCTGGGTCAAGGACGGTCCCGGCATGGGTAAGCTCATTGCCGACTGGATGACCGACGGTCGCACGTCCATTGATCATCACGCCGTCGACTATTCCCGTTTCTACCCGCATCAGATGACCGAGCAGTTCATCTGGGATCGCTGCACGGAAACGGCGATGAAGGTGTACAATCCGGCGGTTCATCCGCGTGAACCCTTCTCCAAGGGCCGCAATATCCGCCGCTCGCCATTCTATGAACGCGAAGTCGAACTCGGTGGCCATTTCATGGAGCTTGGCGGCTGGGAACGCGCGCACGGCTATGCCGCCAATGAACACCTTCTCGAAAAATATGGTGATCGCGTACCGGTGCGCGAAAACGAATGGGATAACCGCCACTTCTGGCGCGTCTCCAATGCCGAACACCTCGAACTGACCGAAAATTGCGGTATCATCAATCTCTCGCACTTCGCCATGTACGACATTGAAGGCCCCGACCATGTCGAGCTGATGGAGTGGCTCTGTGCAGCTAAAATCGGCGGCGACACCAATATCGGCAAGGGCATCTATACCCACTTCCTCGACGACGAAGGCATGGTGCGGGCCGACTTCACGGCAATCCGCATGGCAGACCGCATCCGTATGATCAATGGCGCCGATGCCGGGCCTCGCGACTTCCACTATATGCGCCGCGTGGCCGAAGATAAGGGCTTTGACGTTACGATCACCGATGTGACGGAAAAATACGTCACCATCGGCATCTGGGGTCCGAATGCGCGCGAGAACCTGAAGAAGGTCGTTGAGAGCCCTGAAGGTCTGGATGCGGAAAACTTCCCCTTCGCTGCCATCAAGCCAATCCGGATTGCGGGCAAGGATGTTACCGCGTTCCGCATTTCCTATGTCGGTGAACAGGGTTGGGAATTGCATATGCGTTACGAAGACGGCCTTGCCGTCTGGGATGCGCTTCGCTCCACCGGCGTGATTGCGGTAGGCGTCGAGACCTATGCCAACACGCGTCGCATGGAAAAGAGCTTACGCCTGCAGAATGCCGATCTGCTGACCGAGTATAACCTTCTCGAAGCCGATCTTGCTCGCCCGAAGGTCAAGGAGGCGGATTTCCGCGGCAAGGCAAAGCATGTGGAATATCGCGCCCGCGAGCATCAGCCTGCCATGCTCTGCACGCTGGCCATAACCGACAATGTCGATTCGAAAGGTGTGGCCAGGTATCCTGTCGGCATCATGCCAGTACAGGATTTGGATACCGGAGAAACACTCATCGACGAACTTGGCCGCCGGTCTTTCACGACCTCAGTCGCCTATGGTCCAGCCATTGGCAAAAACATCGCGCTTGCTTACCTGCCATGGGCCTATTGTCAGGAAGGTCGCAAGTTGAATGTGGAATATTTCGGTGAGACTTATCCGGTTGAAGTGCTTTCGATAGGTTACAAGCCTCTCTACGATCCGGAAAACCTCAAGCCTCGCAGCTGACCGAGACACTTTCCATACAAAAAAGCCGAGGCAACACCTCGGCTTTTCACATTCCGCAATGGGAAAACTATTTCAACGTGGCCTTGCCACCACTGATCGTGATCGTTTCATCGCCGGTCAACGCTTCGCGGTCCCCGTTCGGGAACGTTACGAAGCAGCCCGAGGCGCAAAATTCAACAGTTTCACCGGGCGCGACAATCATTTCGCGCTTGGAAGCGCCTTCCGTAACGACAATCGTCTGAGGGCCGCTATCATTATTGGAAATCTGCGCGGCATAGGCGCTGCCAGTTGAAACTGCAAAACCGATTGCTGCACCAAGAACAAGCTTCCCCAAGCTGTTGGCCTGATTTCTGTTCATACCGTCCCGACCTTTCCATCGCTCCCGCCGCGATATGTCCGATGTCGCAAGAGCCCTATTGCCCCTGTCATCCCCTTTATAGGCGGACAAAACTGAACTGCAACTGAACGAAACGTTCATCAAGCCCGGTCGTCGGCATCCTCGTCGACTTCCGGCTTCTCTGCCACGGCCTTTTTCTTCTTGGCTGATGATGACGGCTCTTTCTCCTTCTGCATCAAATCGGAAAGTTTTTCGATTTCAGGCACACTGAGCACCAGATCAGTCCTAGTAGACGACAGATGTAATCCTTCCTCATGGAAGCGCTCGACAATCTGGAATCGCAACTCATTCTTGATACCACCCGTCGCTGTGATATCGGCCACATAAGCGTAGATATCAAAAATCATCAGTGAATCGTTCATGTTCTGAAACGAAACAAACGGCTCAGGGTTCTTCAAGATCGACGGATGGCCACGAACAATTTCGAGAAGCAGCGCGTGGACCCGGCGTGGCTCCTCCGTATAAGAGGCCTGCACATTGATATCGATGCGCCCGAGCTTGTTGCGATGCGTCCAGTTGCCGACGTTACCGTTGATAAGCGTCGAATTCGGCACGATGATCGATTGCTTCTGGAAAGTTTCCACTTCCGTCGCGCGCACGCTGATCTTCTTGACGATACCGCTGACCGTGCCGGCTTCTACCCAGTCGCCGACCTTGAACGGACGTTCGGCGAGCAGAATGAGACCAGAAACAAAATTCTGGACGATATTCTGGAGACCAAAACCGATACCGAGAGACAAACCACCGGCGATAAGGGCCAGGTTCGACATATTGAACCCGGCTGCCGATACACCGACCAGAGCGGCAAGACAAAGGCCAACATAGCCTATGACTGTGCGGATTGAATTACGTACACCAGAATCGACCCGCCCGCGCGCCATAACGCTGTTGTCGAGCCAGTTCTGGAACCAGCGCGTCAGAAGATAGCCGATCACGAACAGCAGCACGCCGGTCAATAGTCCCATGAGCGAGATCGAAATATTGCCGATCTGGAAGCCGGTCATCAACTGATAGAAGGTGCTTTTAAGTTCGGCCCACTGGAAGCCGAGCTGCATCAAAACGAGCGGAATGCCGATCAAGGCAACGACGAGATTGATCAATATGCCCGCCACAAGGCCAAGCTGATCAAGGGTTGCGTCGTCGAAATGAAAACGCTCTCGCATTGCCTTGCCAATCTGGCTGGATGCGAAAGCCTGCTCTTCGGAAATTGCACGCCCAGTCAGGAAGCCCATATACATCGTAACCAGAAATGCGCCCGTCACCACGATCTGCTGCGATATGAAGCGCGCCATGCCGATATAGCCAAACAGCGCGGTCAGAATGGGTAAAAGCCCCAATATGATCAGGAATGTTCTGAATGCGCGCGGCCATGAGCGGACAGCGCCATCCTTTTCGCGCTCAACCGGTTTCAGAAACGCAATCGCCAGAATCAGAACGCCGACCATCACCGTGGCAAGCAGGCTTTTCGCCATCGTCAGCGACAGAGGCGATGACAAAATCTGGTTGACCTTTCCGAAGAAAGAATCAAGCCCGCTTGTCAGCGCCGTGGCAGTTATCAGAAACCCCAGCACGCGTCCTGGACGTGGTGCGACCGGAACCAGTCGCCACTGCGGCATATCCGAGCTGATACAGGCAGACGCCAGTCTATGAATGAAGAAAACGAGCCCAAGAACGAGAAAAAGCGACTGAATCAGAGCGGCAATATCTGTTCTCAAAACGTTGAAATAGTTCATTAAAAAGTAAGTCGTCGCCAGAAAAACGCCCACGGCTGCGGACGGTATAACTGTAGACCAGAAAGCCACTGAGAGGCGACTTAGATAGGAGGGCGATTCGATCGTTGGATCGCGTTGATAGAGCGTTCCGAGGACGCGCCTTGCACCCAGCTGGATGACCAGCGCCGCCGCAAACGCAAAAAACGCGGCAGCGAGAAATGACTTGAGCTTGAACGTACTTACAAAACGCCACCACGACTGAACGATGCGCCAGAGTGAAACCATCTGGTTACTGGCAGCCGAAGCAACCTCTGTACCCAGCGTCGTATCGAGATTCACGCGTTGTGAAAGTGTGCGTGCAAAAAGGTCTCGGCGCATGTCGCCGATCTTTGCGGACATCTGATTGACGGAAAGCGATGTGTCCTCCGTCTCACCGACAATGGCATTGATCTCGGCCTTTTCGGCGGTCAGTCGCGCGCGTTCTTCGCTGACGATTGCCGGTTCTGGCGGCTGATCGCCAGAGGGTGCGGGGCCAAGCTGTTCCAGCCGCGTATTGATTTCAGTCAGACGCGGACGGAATGAAACGCCAGCATCCAGAAGCTTCTTTGAAAGAGAGTCCAGCTGGAGCTTGAGATTGGCCAGCGTTTCATCATTCGAAGTGGCCTTGGGAAGCTGATCACTGATCCGTTTCGTCTGTTGCTTCAGATCGTTGATGACAGGCTTTTGTTGCTGAACAACGCTGGAAACAGGCGCTGGTGCCTGTTGCTGATCGGTGGCAGCGGGCGCTTGCTGGGCTGAGTCGTTTTGCGGAGCGGCAGCGGGCGCGGTTTGTGCCGCCGGCGGAGTCGAGGGCTTGTTATCCTGCGCAAAGGCAGGCGCAATGCCACCCGGCGACAGAACGCCGATCAGAAGAGAAAATGCAAGAACACGAAACGTCGATGAATATGCCAATTCAATTCTGCCGTTAAACAAGACATGGTTTCAACATAAAGCGCCCTAAAACGGATGCAAGGCGTAGGCCGTCTACAAGATTTCACGGTGCGCAGGAAGCGGACCCATAACGTATAAGACGAGCCTTGATGCCAGTATTTCCTTGTTCGTGCGAACACAAATGATTAATGAGGATTCGCAATGAGTGTGAAAAGCTGGCTCAACTCCACGGATAGACTCTAAAGAAAGTCTTGGCGATTTGATGAAGGGCATGAAAAACACGGAACAGCACAAGCGGCATGGTTTCATGCTGTTCGTTACGTGCGTTCTGTCGTTTACGGCTTTTCTGTTTGCCGTGGATTTTTCAACGCCGGACGAAGATGTTGCCCGTGGTCACTCCGGCGGCATCGTGGCAAGACAGGTCGAAGGCACTCCGACAACCCCTGTTCGCCAGCAATCCACCCCCTCGCCGCAGCCCATGCGGGCGATCTTGATCGAAGCGATCGCAGCCAAGATCAAAGCTGTTTACCTTGATGGCACCGGAGCAGCGCTGCCCGTGGCGGCAGTGGCTTTTGCTCTTCCAAAGTCGGCAGCAGCCAAAGCGGCGCTGAATTCCCAGCGCCTCGCAGTTTTGCAGAGATATTTTGGCTCTGCCCGTGCGCCTCCTAAAAGCGCATAATATGCCATCCTCGAAGATTGGCTTTAACCAATCCTGACACCATTACAAACGATGCCCGCACCGCTGCTTGATGAGTGGCAATTGGGGCGTACCAACCGGAACCTTAATCCATGCGTACTTCCAAATGGGTGGTTGTGCTTTATAGCCTGATCGTTGCGATCGGCGTTATCATTGCCTTGCCCAACTTTTTCACCCAAAAGCAACTTGAGGCGATGCCGTCCTGGTTCCCAAAGCGTCAGGTTACACTCGGCCTCGACTTGCGCGGCGGCTCGTATCTCGTGCTCGAAGTCGATGCAGCGAGCCTGAAGAAAGACCGTTTGCGCTCTCTGCTTGACGATGCCCGCAGCAAGCTGCGTGCCGAACGCATCCAGCCGCAGTCGATCCGTGCTGTCGGCGATGCGGTCGTTGTGACCATCCCTGATGCGGACCAGCGTTCCAAGGCGGAAACTGCACTTCGCACCTTGATTTCGCAGGTCAATACCAGCGGTTTCGGCACGGCGATCAACGACATAGATGTTGCCTCGAACGACAATCAGGTACGCCTGACCCTCACCGAGGCAGGTTTCAACTATCGTCTTGATGCCGCTCTTCAGCAGAGCCTTGAAATCATCCGTCAGCGCGTCGACCAGGTCGGCGTTGCAGAACCGTCCATCCAGCGCGTAGGCTCGGACCGTATCGTCGTTCAGCTTCCCGGTCTTCAAGACCCGGCGCAGCTTCGCCAGCTTCTCGGAAGCACGGCGAAAATGAGCTTCCATATGGTCGCCGATGCCAATCCGAACGACGCGCCGCCTCCGGGCGTGACCATCATGCCGGATTCCAAGGATCCGAACATCAAGTATCCGATCGAGGATCAGATCGCCCTTTCCGGCGAGCGTCTCACCGATGCGCGTGCAGGTTTCGACCAGCGCACCAACGAGCCGATCGTGTCTTTCCGTTTCGATAGCCTCGGTGCACGCCAGTTCGCGGACATTACGACGAAAAACGTCAATCGTCCGTTCGCAATCGTGCTCGATGGCAAGGTGCTAAGCGCCCCGGTCATCCGTGAACCGATCACCGGCGGCTCGGGCCAGATTTCCGGCAGCTTTACGGTTCAGGACACAGTTGTTCTTTCGGCACTCCTGCGCGCTGGCGCCCTGCCCGCTCCGCTGACCGTTATCGAAGAACGCACAGTCGGTCCCGATCTTGGCGGCGATGCCATCAAGATGGGTCTGATTACAGGTATCGTGGGCTTCGTACTCGTCGCGGTCTTCATCCAGCTCCTTTATGGCGTCTGGGGCACGATTGCCAACGTGGCGCTGTTGCTCCACACCTTGCTCACCTTCTCTGCCTTGAGCCTCATTGGCGCAACGCTGACATTGCCCGGTATCGCCGGTATCATTCTCGGTATTGGTATCGCGGTTGACGCCAATATTCTCATCAATGAACGTATCCGCGAAGAAACGCGACGCGGCCTCGGGGCCATGGCCGCGCTGGACAAGGGCTTCCATAGCGCCTTCTCCACCATTGTGGATGCGAATGTTACATCCCTGATCTCGACCTTGCTGTTGTTCACCTTCGGCACAGGCCCGGTTCGCGGCTTTGCGATCACCATGATGCTCGGTATCGCGATCTCCATGTTCACTGATGTGACGTTGGTACGCATGGTCATGGCGTGGTACGTTCGCAAGCGTAAGCTGAAGGTGCTCGTCATCGAGCCGTTCCTGAAATTCGTCCCCGAAAAGACGAATATCAGCTTCATGAATGCGCGCTTCATCGGCATTGGCGTCTCGATTGTGCTGTCTATTCTGTCCATTGGTCTGTTCTTCAAACCGGGACTGAATTACGGCATTGACTTCAAGGGCGGCATTCAGGCGGAAATCGTCACGTCACAGCCAGCCGATCTGGCGCAACTTCGCGCCAAGCTAGGCGCACTGGGTCTTGGCGAAGTAGCGCTTCAGTCAGCCGGTAGCCCGAATGATGTCCTGATCCGCGTCCAGCGTCAGGAAGGTGGCGAGGAAGCGCAGACCGTTGCTGTCAACAAGATGCGCGAAGCCGTGACCGAGCTTGATCCTGGTGTGAAAATCGAGCGGACAGAAGTCGTTGGCCCGAAAGTCTCCGGTGAACTGGCCCGTTCAGGCTTCATCGCCGTCATCCTGTCGGCACTCGGCATGCTCATCTATCTCTGGTGGCGCTTCGAGTGGTTCTTTGCGATGGGCGCAATCATCACGCTTATCCTCGACACCACGAAGATGGTCGGCTTCTTCGCGCTGTTCCAGCTCGATTTTAACCTGACAGCCATTGCAGCGCTTCTGACCGCTATCGGTTACTCGGTAAACGATAAGGTCGTGGTTTATGACCGCATGCGTGAAAACATGCGTCTTTATAAATCAAAGCCGCTACGCGAGATTGTCGATATGAGTATCAATCAGGTGCTCGTCCGCTGTGTTTACACATCGATGACGACGTTCCTGTGTATGCTCCCGATGGCAATCTGGGGCGGTAGCGCGGTTCATAATTTTGCCGTGCCGATGCTGTTCGGTATCTTTATCGCTACATCGTCGTCGATCTTCATCGCCGCTCCGATCCTGCTTCTGCTCGGCAACTGGTGGCAGCACCGCAAGGAAGCCCATCAGGCAATTGAAGACAGCGCCGCAGCGCAGAAATAACCCGCTTGCCGGGCAAGGCTCAAGCTTTGCCCGGCTCCCACTTACATAATTGAAAAACCAGAGGGGGAAGGCACCTGATGCCCCATGACACGCCTTTGATAGCGACAATCGTCATCGGGTTATGCCTGGCCTTCATCTTCGGTGCGATAGCCACCCGCCTGAAAATCTCCCCCCTCGTCGGCTATCTTCTGGCCGGTGTCATTGCTGGCCCGCACACGCCCGGATTCGTCGCTGATCAGGATCTGATTCTGCAGCTAGCCGAAATTGGCGTCATCCTGCTGATGTTCGGCGTCGGCCTGCACTTTTCCCTCAAAGATCTTCTTTCCGTCAAAGCCATAGCAGTACCCGGCGCGCTCGCGCAGATTGCAGCAGCCGCAGCCCTCGGCACGGGCCTTGGGCTCGCCCTTGGTTGGGATGTACAGGCAGGTCTGGTTTTTGGCCTCGCACTTTCGACCGCCAGTACCGTCGTCCTGTTGCGCGCCATGCAAGAGCGCCGCCTGATCGACACCGAACGTGGACGCATCGCAGTAGGCTGGCTGATCGTCGAAGACCTTGCCATGGTCATGGCACTGGTGTTGCTTCCGGCAGTCGCCAGTGTAACCGGCCGTGCAGAAGGCTCAGCAGCGAGTGATCCTATCGTTTCATGGCTTGGCCTCGGCATTGGCGGCATCATCCTTCTCACCATTGCCAAGGTTGTTCTGTTTGTCGCCCTGATGCTCATAGTCGGGCGTAAGGTCATACCGTGGCTTCTGAACGTCGTGGCTCAGACCGGCTCTCGCGAACTGTTTCGTCTTGGTGTGCTCGCGATTGCGCTGGGCGTCGCTTTCGGCGCAGCCCATCTGTTTGGCGTTTCCTTCGCATTGGGCGCATTCTTCGCCGGCATGGTGATGAGCGAATCCGAACTCAGCCATCGAGCCGCGGAGGAGTCCCTCCCCTTGCGCGACGCTTTCGCGGTGCTGTTCTTCATCTCTGTCGGCATGTTGTTCGACCCGATGAGTCTTCTTCGCGATCCGCTGCCCCTGCTCGGAACGCTCGCCATCATTCTGATCGGTAAATCGGTCGCAGCATTCTTCATCGTGCGCGCCTTCCGTCGCCCTGTCAGCACAGCGCTCACCATTTCGGCGAGCCTTGCGCAGATTGGTGAGTTCTCCTTCATTCTTGCGGGATTGGGCGTCAGCCTAAATCTCCTCCCGCCAGCCGGACGCGACCTCATTCTCGCAGGCGCAATCCTCTCGATTTTCCTCAACCCGGTCATGTTCATTGTCGCGGAACGGATGCGACCATGGATCGAAAAGCGAAGCAAAGGCGAAACGTCAGCCGGTGATAACACCAGTGCCGAACTCAATATTTCTGAGCCCGAGCCATTGCCGCAGACTTTGCTGACCGCACACACGATTATCGTTGGTTACGGCCAGATCGGCGAAAGGATCGCAGCAGGATTGCAGGCAGAGACGCCTTTTCTCGTCATTGAGGATTCGTCGAAAGTCAGCGCCTCGCTCAAGGATAAAGGCATCCAGGTTATTACAGGGAACGCCTCGGATTCAGATATACTGAAGGCGGCCAATCCGGTAACGGCTCGAAACCTGGTTATTGCAATACCCAACGCTTTCGAGGCTGGGCGGGTGACGGCATTGGCCAGAGCCGCCAATCCGGAAATCAGCATCGTCGTGCGGGCCTGTTCAAAGGCAGAAGCACAATATTTGCATGATCTTGGCGCAGATTTCGTCATTCTGGGAGAAAAAGAAATCGCAGCAGCCATGGCAAAGGCAATCGGAACTGAGATCAAGAGGAAAAATACCGAAACCGTTTCAGAGGAAAGCGAATTTCAGGCCGACGCATTAGGGATAATATCGGGAGATGGGTCGACCGATATCATGGGCAAAAAAGGGGATGATATGAAGCATGAAGGCATGGTGACCGGTTGATGAAAGCAAAGGATTACATCTGGCCGGTCGTGGGCATTTGCGCAGTCGGTATTTCGGCTTGGCTTCTCTATCGCGAACTTCGCAGCATTTCGCTCGATGATGTTCTGGACAGTCTTTACGCCATCCGCGCCCATCATTGGGCGCTCGCGGCGGCTTCAGCACTTCTGGCCTACAGTTCGCTTGCTGGTTATGATCGCATCGCGCTGCTGCACCTCAGACGCAAGATTTCCTGGCTGTTTATCGCGCTTTGCTCCTTCACCACCTACGCGCTGTCGCACAATATTGGCGCTTCAGTCGTCTCCGGTGCCGTGGTGCGCTACAGGGCCTATTCCTCTCAAGGCATGCCCGGCAGCGAGATCGCCGTCCTCATCGCTTTCTGTTCATTCACATTCATTCTTGGTGTTGTCATTACTTCCAGCGTCGTTCTCCTGCTGGAGCCGCATATTCTCATGCGCTTCAACGAGGAACTGACACCAACCGTCTCCATCGTCATTGCGCTTTTGATGCTGGCATTCGTACTGCTTTATGTCTTCGGTAGCTGGCTGCGCCTGCGTCCGCTTCAGATCGGCAGTTTCCGTCTGGAATATCCGCGGCTGTCGGTTGTAGTGCAGCAGCTCATCGTCGCACCGCTGGAGCTGATCGGTGCCGCTGGTATCATTTATTTTGCCTTGCCAGAGGCCGGCAATCCCGGTTTCCTCATTATTCTTGGCATCTTCCTGGTCTCATTCTCTGCAGCTCTGATATCGCACGCTCCGGGCGGCCTTGGTGTTCTGGAACTCGTTTTCCTGACTGGCTTGCCGGATATGAATCAGGCCGACGTTCTGGCTGCGCTGATCGTCTTCCGTCTGCTCTACCTGCTTATCCCGTTCGCGATGTCGCTTGTGGTCGTGCTGGTCTTCGAGAAATCCCAGTTTCTCCTGCGCTGGAACGATAAACAGAGAAAATAGAAGCAGACAACGACGGAGCATATTTTTCACAAAACCCGCCATAATTTGAATTTGTTTTCCTTAAAATGGCGGTCATGGCCGCCTATCTTGGAACCAGTTTCGCAAGCAGAACAAATTGCGAAATTGAACGCCCTCCCAAGGCTTTATCCAAGAGGAAAAACGCATGCCTGCGACATTGATCATCCCCGGCTACAAGGGATCGGAAGCAGGCCACTGGCAGCGCCAATGGTTGCATGACGATCCGTCAGCATTGCTCGTCGAACAGGACGACTGGCACTATCCGGTGCTATCCGACTGGATGCACGCACTCGAAGCCAAACTCGCCGAAAATCCGGGCGCCGTTCTGGTCGCCCATAGTCTCGGCTGCGCACTGGTCGCACATCTGGCCAGCCGACCGTCAGCAGCACATGTGGCGGGCGCCCTTCTCGTTGCACCTGCCGACGCGGAAACTATGGCCCGCAAGGATAGCCGTTTCCAGAGCTTTGCCCCGCTGCCGCGCCATGAGCTGGGCTTCCCTTCCATCGTCGTGGCAAGCCGCAACGATGAATATATGAGCTTTGCCAAAGTTGAAGCCCTTTCGCACGTTTGGGGATCGGGATTTGTCGATCTCGGCCAGGCCGGCCATATCAACGTAGCAAGTGGTTTCAGTCGCTGGCCGGAAGGGATTATCCTTGCATCCTCTCTTCACAGAGAACCGGTAGCCAACACGCTTTCCCAAGCAGCGTGACCGTGAGAGCGGTTCCAGTCAAAATGGAACCGCTCCAGCTCTTTTGTATTTAAGCACCTTGCCTGCGTTCAAGCAGAACCTTCAAGACAAGTGTCAGAAGAGCGATCAAAGCGAGCGTCGAAGCCGCAGCGAATGCACCAGCGACATTATAGTCATTGAACAGTAGTTCCACCTGAAGCGGCAGCGTATTGGTCTTGCCTCGGATTGCACCCGAAACGACCGACGTTGCCCCAAACTCTCCCATCACGCGCGCATTGCAAAGCACCGCACCATAGAGCAAAGCCCATTTGATATTGGGCAAGGTGACATAGAAGAAGGTTTGCCAGGCATTGGCGCCAAGCGTCAGAGCCGCTTCTTCTTCATCGCTCCCCTGCACTTCCATCAGCGGAATCAGTTCACGCGCCACGAAAGGTGAAGTGACGAAGAGACTGACAAGGAAGATCGCCGGAACCGTAAACATCACCTTGATGTCATAAGTTTCCAGCAATGGCCCCAGCAAACCTTGCGATCCATACAGGAAGAGGTAGGTCACACCGGCCACGATGGGCGAGACCGAAAACGGTATCTCAACGAAAGTGATCAGCAACCGCCGTCCTGGAAAACGGAACTTGGTCACAAGCCATGCGACACAGACACCGAAGGCCATGTTGATCGGCACCACGACGATTGCTGTGAGAATGGTCAGCCAGACCGCATGCAACGTATCAGGCTTCAATATTTCACCGAAGAAGACATCGGCGCCCTTGCTGAATGCGTAGGAGAAGATAATGGCCAGAGGCGCTCCAATGCAGACCACCGACAAGCCAGCCGCCAGCCAGATCAACAGATTGCGCACCGATCCGGAATTTCGTGCCTGCAGGCTTGCGCTAGCGTTCTGCATAACGAAGCTGCCTTGCTTGAATGAGATTGGTCACAAGAAGCATCACGAAAGCCGTAACGAGCATCACGAATGCAAGTGCAGCGGCTGCGGGATAGTCATACTCGTCGAGTCGGATGAAAACGAGCAACGACGTCACTTCGGTTTCAAAGGGGAGATTGCCAGAGATGAAGACAATCGAACCAAACTCACCTAGGCTGCGGGCAAAGGACAGCGACGAGCCTGCAAGGAAAGCTGGAAAGATGGTCGGCCAGATAATGTGTGAGAATGTCTGCCAGGAGCTGGCCCCAAGGCTGCGGGCAGCTTCTTCCACATCAGCACTCATATCTTCAAGCACCGGCTGAACCGTGCGGATAACGAACGGGATGCTGGTGAAAAACATCGCGATCATGATGCCGAGCGGCGCATAAGCAACCTTTATCCCGATCGGTTCAAGGAACCGTCCGAACCAGCCATTTTGGGCAAATAGCGTCACCAATGCCAGACCGGCTATGGCAGTCGGCAGCGCGAAAGGAAGATCGACGGCGGCATCGATCAGACGTTTGCCGGGAAATTCATATCGCGTCAGTACCCAAGCCAGCAGAAGACCGAACAAGCCGTTAAAAACGGTGGCCACTGCGGCTGCGCTCAAGGTGATCTTATAGGTCGCTAGCGCCCGATCTGAAGTCACAATTCTCCAGAAGTCACTCCAGCCAAGACTTGCCGTTTTCAGAATCATGGCCAGCAGTGGCAAGGCCACGATAACAGCCAGATAAAGCAAAGTGCAGCCGAGGGTCAGTCCAAACCCCGGCAGCACAGAATTACGTTTCATGCTTAGAAGCGCCACTGGATTTTTCCAAAAAGCAAGGCGATCCCGTTAGGGATCGCCAGTTGGCTCTGTTTACTTGCCAGTGAAGAGCTGATCGAGCACTCCGCCTTCGGCGAAATGTTCCTTCTGCACCTTCTCCCAGCCACCGAAAGCATCTTCAACCGTCACGAGACGCACATCAGGATAGATGTCCTTGTGCTTTGCAATGACATCCTTGTCGTGCACACGGTTGAAGTTCTGAGCCAGAATTTCCTGACCTTCCGGCGAATAGAGATAGTTCAGATAGGCTTCCGCTATCTTGCGCGATCCACGCTTGTCTACCACCTTGTCGACGACCGTAACGGGAAACTCCGCCAGCAGGCTGACTTCTGGGACAACGACATCATACTTGTCCGGTCCGAGAACTTTCTCAGTCCCGCGTGTTTCAGCTTCAAACGTCACCAGCACATCGCCAATGCCACGTTCGGCAAAAGTCGTCGTTGCTCCACGTCCGCCTGTATCGAAGACGGGAACATTCTTGAAAATCTTCCCGATGAACTCGTGTACCTTCGCCTGATCACCCTTGAACGCCTCGTTCGCATAGGCCGTCGCAGCAAGATAGGTATAGCGCGCATTGCCTGAAGTCTTCGGGTTCGGGAAGATCACCTTCACGTCGTCACGCGCCAGATCGTCCCAATTCTTGATGTTCTTCGGATTGCCCTCACGAACGAGGAATGCAGGGAGCGAATAGTAAGGCGAGGAGTTGTTCGGAAGCCGCTTCTGCCAGTCCGCCGGAATCAGATTACCCTTGTCATGGAGGACCTGAACGTCGGTCACCTGATTGAAGGTCACCACATCCGCCTCAAGCCCTTCCAGAATCGAACGCGCCTGCTTGGAGGAGCCAGCATGGGATTGATTGACGGTTAGATCCTCGCCGGTCTTGGTCTTCCAGTCAGCGATGAAGGCTTTATTGACCTGTTCGTAGAGTTCCCGCGCAATGTCATAGGAAACATTGAGTATTTCCTTCGGCTCCTGTGCCTGAACCGGCGCAGAGCCGAGACCGAGGGCTACCGCCGCATATAGAATAATTTTTCTCATTAGACCCATCCCCACCACGCTGTTTGCAAAAAGCGCTCTAAACTGGATTGTTTTCAGAAAACAAATCTAACGAGAGAAGAGACAAAATCAATCTAAATCATTGATTTAAATATATAAACTACTTTCAGAGTCATTCATGGAACCTGCGCCCAAACCACATGCTGGCATGAGAAAATAATTCTCATCAGGAGCGAAACCATAAAATGAAATGCAAAAAGGCAGGAGACCTCCCTCTCCTGCCTTCAAAACTTTCTTAGACTCTGGACTTACCAGAAACCGCGATGCTGCCAGCACCAGAGAAAATTATGCTCGCCACGCTCCAGCCGACTACGGCGGCGGGCTGCAATCTCTTCCGCATTCAACTTCATCTCGCTCCAAGGCCGCTCCAGAAGGGCCGGAACACGCAAAACCGTATTCTTCATTTTCGTAGCGAGCTGTTGAACGGTTCGCTTCATGCCTGGCCTCCTCATTGCCTTACGCTCAAATATCATCGCGTTTTCGCCGCAACAATGAACGATAGGTTAATTTTGAAGGCTTCTCGGTTTTTGTCAATAACCTACTTATTTTATCGGAGTTAACTGCGTGAAATAATTTGCGAGCCAGACCAAACAACCCGCAAATTCATTCCTGTTAAACCTCATAGTCGGATGAGGGGACAATGCGTACCTTGCCGATATGACGACCATTCATCGACTCGATCTTGAACTCCAGGCCATCGGCAACGAAACTTTCTCCACCCAAAGGCAGGTGTCCGAGATGCCAGAGAACATAGCCGGCAAGGGTAGTATAACGGTCACCGTCATCCAGAAGGTCGCGTTCCAGAAGGCCGCTTAACCGGCGAATATCGGTAAAGCCGTCTACAAGATAACCACCCTGCCCGTCCGACTGCGCGACAGCCGCCTCTTCGTCTTCATCCGGGAACTCACCAGCAATGGCTTCCAGAACGTCGGTCGGCGTCACGACACCTTCGAAAGAGCCATGCTCATCGACGACGACTGCGATCTGGACAGGTGAATTACGCAACTGCTCCATAACGCGCAGCACGTTTGCATTTTCATGCACCACAAGCGGCTGTTTTACGATCTTGTCCCAGTCGACAGGCTTCTTGTCACCAATATCGAGCAAAAGGTCCCGGACCAACGCCACGCCGATGAACTCGTCCACCTGACGGCGCGCAACGATGACGCGAGAATGTGACAGCTCACGAATGGCCGCATCAAGTTCCGCTTCGTCTTCATCGAGGTCAAGCCACTCGATCTCGTTGCGCGGCGACATGATAGAACGCACAGGTCGATCAGCCAGATCAAGAACGCCGCGGATCATCTCCTTTTCTTCCGGCAGGAAGACATCACTGGCCGCTGTCTGCTGAGCAATCACGTCAACCGTGTCGGAAAGCGGGTTTTCGCCGCGACTGCCACCGAGTAGACGCAGGACGGCACCCGCAGTGCGCTCTCGCAGATCGTTGGTCGTGACCAGCTTTTCGCGATTGTGTCGCGACATCTGGTTGGCCGCTTCGATCAACACCGAGAAGCCGATCGCCGCATAAAGATATCCCTTTGGAATATGGAAGCCGAAACCTTCCACGACCAGACTGAAACCGATCATCATCAGGAAGCCAAGACACAGGATGACAACGGTGGGGTGTTTGTTGACAAAATCCATCAGCGGCTTGGAAGCAAGCATCATTACGCCGATGGCGATAATGACAGCAATCATCATGACCGGCAGATGCTGAACCATGCCCACAGCCGTGATGACACTATCCAGCGAGAACACGGCATCAAGCACGACAATCTGAACGATCACCTGCCAGAACACAGCATGCACGACCTTGGAACTCTTAGGCCCATGATCACCCTCCAGCCGCTCATGTAGCTCCATCGTGCCCTTGGCGAGGAGAAACAGACCACCAATTAGCATGATGATGTCTCGGCCCGAGAACGACATCCCCATCAGCGAAACCAATGGCTCACGGAGGGTGACGATCCAGGAAATCGACGCCAGCAGCACCAAACGCATCAAAAGAGCCAGAGTAAGGCCGATAAGTCGCGCGCGATTACGTTGGTGCGGGGGCAGTTTGTCGGCCAGAATGGCAATAAAGACGAGATTGTCGATACCGAGAACGATCTCGAGCACCACCAATGTCACCAAACCTATCCAGGCATTGGGGTCGGCAATCCAGTCCATGGACCAGTCCATGATATGTCGGCTCCTTTAAAGATCAGCAGAAATGGAAGTTGAGAAATTCGTCGCAACAGCTTTGTGACCGGGCTGCATTTGTGCAGTCCAGTCTCTTCCGGGCGAAGGCTATCGGGAATTGTTCAATGCGCTGGAAGCCCGAATACCCCTCCGGGGAATTCGGACTTCGAGAAGACGAATCGTCAGAACTGTCGTCGGGCATAAAGCGCGATGAACCTTATATGAGGTGTCGCGAGGCCTAAATCCTCAGCCACACCGGTTGCCACATGGAACATATGGTCTGTTATTATGCAGACCGAAGCCTGTAGCACAAGAGGTCGATTATTCGGCGGGAGAGACCTGAACGCGGCGCTTACGCTCCCGACGTGGACGAGCTTTGAAAAAGCGCACACCGATAACCGTCGCAATGATGGTGACGATAGTGATTCCGATCACGAACCAGAACATGTGATCGCCATCCATTCTGGCGAAAACGCCTGCTCCACGACCTGCCAGCCAGCCCGGAAGGAACATCAGCGGAGCCCATACAAGCGCGGAGAGGACATTGGCTGTTTGGAAGCGCGTCTGATCCATAGACATCATACCGGCAACCATCGGCACGGTACAGCGCACAGGGCCGAAGAAACGACCAAGGAACACTGCAGAAAAACCATAGCGACGGAAGAGAAGGCGCGCACGCGCCACACCGCTGCGGTGTTTGTTGAGCGGCCACTTATGAATAATATTGCGGCCCAGCCACCAGCCCAGGAAATAGGAGATGATATCGCCAATCACTGCGCCGATAATCGCACCGATTATAACGGGAATGGGTTCGATGATTCCGGCACCCACGAGGCCGCCAATAGCGATCATGATCGGCGTAGCTGGAATGAACATTCCTATAATGGCGAGAGATTCGCCGAAGGCGATAACGCCCACGATAGGCCCAGCCCATGCCCGATGATCGGAAATAAACTGTCCGAGATCGCCTATTATACTTTCCATTCCGTCCTCAAATGTCGCGAACCGGATTTTGAAACGATATGAGCCGTTTCTGTTTTCTTCGGCAAGGGCAACCCGGTGCATAAAGCGCCTTGCTCTGACAAATTTTAGGGGCGGCGCCGGTGTCCGTGACGTCAGAACCACTACCAACCGATCAAGTCTTTTATATGCCGTAGTTTCTCAGACAAGCATCAATAATTGATGACATGGCTGCGACATTTGCAGCGTGACTCTACTCCCCGAACGAAACCTCCCCGCCGCACGTATTAGTCCAGCATCGGCGAATATGGAGCCGCAGGGTTCCGCTTACAACGCCGAAAACGTGAAAAAATGAATCAAATCAAGAATCTCTCATTTTTGATTCTCAAAAGAGCGACCAGAAAACACAACCAGAATGCACACACCCTGAAAAAGACACCGGTAACGCGCAGATATGGATTTTCGGAAGGCCCGCATTTCCGGGCTTTTTACGCAAGCTGTTATTTTTTTCAGAAATTTTGCAGTTGGAGGCTGGACAGGTGGAAAAGAGGCCGTTATAGAACCGCTCACTTCACCGGGGCCGCTGCCTCGGCAAAGCGAGTGGGTGATTAGCTCAGTTGGTAGAGCAGCTGACTCTTAATCAGCGGGTCGTAGGTTCGATCCCTACATCACCCACCACTTTTTCTTCTGAAAACAAACGCTTCCGCTGATAACTGATCCTGATGGATCAGAAAAATTCTTCTTGCCCGAACGAATATGTGTCTCAGTGCCTGCGGATAATTTTTCGCTTTGGAGAATGCTTCAGCTCTGGTTCGCTCATACACTCCCCAATACATTACCGATAATTAATTGGCATATTCATATGCGGTTCATCTAAAAAGACAGACATTACTCGCACGCCTTTTAGCGGCGCCCCTGTAAAGAGTAATGGAGCCAAATAGCCATGAAATCGAAGACCGCATTTATCGCTGTAATTGCAACATCTTTGCTTGCTGTACCCGCACTGGCACAAGAAAATAGCAGTGCAAATACTGATAAACCGGCAGCAGAGACGACCGTTGCCTCAAACAAGGACATGAAGGGCAAGCGCGGCCCCGTCGATCTTGAGAAATTCTCACGCATGGATGACCTCAAGGCCGCCGATACCGATGGCGACGGCGTACTTTCTCGCGCCGAAATCGAAGCACTGGCACTCAAGCGCATCGTGAGCCGGGCAGCTGACCGCATGGAGCGTCGCCTCGACGTCAATGGCGACGGCAAGGTTACGCTTGCGGAAGTGGAGAACCAGCGTAAGAAGGAATTCGCTGCACTGGATCGAAATGAGGATGGCAAAATCGATCGCAGCGAAATGCGCGCCGCGAAGATGCATCACCAAGCCAGAGGCTCTCACCACAAAGGTTCACATCACATGGGCAACCACAAAGGTGGTGAGCACAAAGGCCCGATGAAGGATCAGGCAGAAAAGCCACAGGAATAAAGCTGAAATAAAAAAACCCGGGCTCAATGCCCGGGTTTTTCATACGCGATGTCAATTTCACCGTTCAAGAGCGGATGACGCCCTTCTTGAAAATGATATTGCCATAAAGCCGCTTCTCACCGGTACGAATGATCGCAAAAGCATCGCGAGCGCGGTGATAAAAAGCAAATCTTTCAACTGGATCGACGGAAATCTTTCGACCCTCAGCCTTTTCTATGACTGATTCAAATTCCTTGAAAATCGCCGGCGTTTCATTGGGCGCCTGCATGACAGCGGCTGGCTTGTCGACAAAATCATCCAAAGGCAACAGCGACAACACAGCCTCGGCCATATCCGTTGCAGTGATCCCCGGAAAGTCCAGCACGTGGACACCAGAGGACTGCGCCGGATAATTGGCATCAACAATCACGAGATCGTCTCCGTGCCCCATATCGGCAAGAACCTCGAGCAACGAGCCGGTCAGCAATGGATTGATGTTCTTCAACATAAGACGTGAGTTCCTATAAAAATTCTGTCGCCTCACACTAAACAACTCGCTTTCAGAATCGCAAGGTCCAAGTGTTGGAAGTTGACCGGTCTTATCTCGTGGTCGGATCCAGCTTGTCGCGTAGCCAATCACCCACAAAGCTGATCGACAGCGTCGTGAACATGATCACAAATGACGGCGCGAGCATGATCCACGGTGCGCGAGTGAGATATTCGCGACCATAACCAACCATATTACCAAGGCTGGTCATCGGCGGCTGCACACCGAGGCCCAGAAACGAGAGGCTGCTTTCAAGGAGAATAATCTCCGGGAATGTCAGCGTCATCGAGACGATTAGCGTTGAAGCAATGTTCGGGAGGATGTGTTTGAGATACACCCGCGACGGCGTAGCGCCGAGCTGGGTAACCGCTGCTGCATAACCTTGTGCATTCGCTGAGACAGCCAGCCCACGCGCGATACGGGCATAACGCTCCCAGCCGTAGAAGCCCATCAGGCAGGTCAGCAACAGAAGCGAGCTTCCGAAGAACGCCAGTACGGCAAGAGACAAAATCAGGAATGGCAACGCCGCCTGAAAATCAGCCAGCATGACCACAACCTGCTCCACCGCGCCTCGAAAATAAGCTGCGAGAAAACCGAGTGTCGTCCCGAACACCGCTGAAATGATCGTCGCACCAAACGCGATGAGCAGCGAAATGCGAATGGATTCGATAAGGCGTGAAAGCACGTCACGTCCCAGCTCATCGGTACCCAGCCAATGCTGTGCGTTCCCCGGCAGTGCGAGGCGGTTTTTCAGGTCAAAGGCTGTGATGTTGTAGGGTTTTATCCAGTCCGCAGTCAGCGCAATCAGGATCATTGCGGCGATCCAGATAAAGCCGATGATAACCATCAGCGGAATGCTTTTACGGCTCTTTTTCGGTTGCGTGGAAACAGTGGCAGTATTGGCGGTCATATCCGTCATCGGTTCAGCCTCACGCCTTGCCCTGCGCCTGACGCAGACGCGGATCGAGATAACCATAGAGAAGATCAACAATGAAATTGGAGATCACCATCGTCGCGGCCACGAGAAGCAATATGCATTGCACGATAGCAAGATCGCGATTGGCTACCGAAACCACGAGCAATCTGCCCACGCCTGGCCAGGAAAAGAGCGATTCAACCACCACCGCACCTGCAATCAGCGATCCGACCATAAATCCGACGATAGTGACAATCGGAATGGCCGCGTTAGGCAGTGCATGACGCCAGACAACATTTCGCCAGGACACACCTTTGGCACTCGCCGTGCGAATATAGGGCTGCCCCAGAATCTCGATCATTGCGCTGCGGGAGAACCGCGCCAGAATGGCCGCGCCGCCGAGCCCCATGGTGATTATGGGTAGAATGGCATGCATCCAGCTGTCCTGCCCGCCCGAGGGCAACCAGCCCAACGAAACCGAGAACACCAGCACGAGCAACAAGCCAAGTACAAAACTCGGTAAAGTGAAGCCGATGACGGCAGTAGCCATGACAGCCCGGTCAATGAAGCTGTTGCGATGCAACGCAGCATAAATTCCGGCCGGAATGCCAAGCCCAAGTTTGATCAACAATGCCGGTATCGTAAGTTGAAGCGTCGCGGGAATGCGCTCGGTCACCAGTGCGATTGCAGATTGGCCATCGCGCATCGATATCCCAAGATCGCCGCGCGCAATAGCGCCGAAATAGCGCAAATATTGCTGCCAGAGCGGATCATCGAGCCCCCAGTTCTTCCGGAAGGCAGCTATCGCTTCCGGTGGCGCGTCCGGTCCCATGATGATCTGGGCCGGATCACCGGACATACGCAAAACGACGAAAGCGAATGTCACCACAAGAAGAATGGTCACAAATGCGCGAACCCCGCGAACCATCAGAAATCTAAGCATCAATATTGTCCGTCTGCAGGCTTCCTGCAAAATGACAGGCCACTTTGCGTCCCGCTGGCATGTCGAGAAGTTCAGGTGTCTCGCTGCTGCAGCGCGGAGCCGCGAAACGGCAGCGGGGGTGAAACGCACAGCCATTAGGTCGCGCGGCAGGGTTCGGCGGCTCTCCCTGCAGGATGATGCGATCACTGAGAGGAGTTCCAGCGACAGGGACACTGGACACCAGCGCCTGCGTGTAGGGGTGAAGCGGTTTGGCAAAAATCTCGTCCGAGGACGCCTCTTCGACGATCCGGCCCAGATACATGACCGCAACACGATCCGAAATATTGCGTACCACCTTCAGATCATGGCTGATGAAAACCATGGCGATGCCTTCGCGTTCCTGCAAATCGCGCAAAAGATTCACAACCTGCGCCTGAATGGAAACATCCAGCGCCGATACAGGTTCGTCGCAAACAATGAGTTGCGGCTTGCATGCGATGGCGCGTGCAATGACGACACGCTGGCGCTGCCCGCCTGAAAGCTCATGCGGATAGCGCGAAGCCTGATCGGGACGAAGGCCGACCGCTCGCATCAGCTCTGCAACACGCGCTTTCTGCTCAGCAGCGGTTCCAATTCCGTGAATCTCCAGTGGCTCGGTAATCTGACGGCCAATCGGCAACCGTCGGTCGAGAGCTGCCAGAGGGTCCTGATAGACAAGCTGCATACGCGCCCGCAAAGCGCGCCAGCTTGCCGTTTTCTGGCGAGGTAGGGCTGAACCTTCAAACGTCACCTCTCCCTCGCTGGGATCTTCCAGACCGAGAAGCAGCCGCCCGGTCGTGGATTTACCCGAACCGGACTCGCCAACAATGCCCAGTGTTGTTGCCGGAGCGACCGATATGGAAAGCCCGTCGACCGCGTGCACCGCGACCGGTTTTGCGAACGGACCTTTGCGCGACGTGTAGGTTTTGACAAGGTCGCGAGCTTCGATGAGAGCAGCTGTCATTGTGCTATTGCCCTTGTGCTCGCCGGGACTGAAACATGGCCACTCATGGATGGCAGCAAATGCGAGGTCGCCGGATAGGGATGAAAGCACGAGACCATGCGCCCCTCACCGGCATCGTCCTGCGGAACACCGAGTCTGGGGAGGCTTCGCGCGCAGAGATCATTCGCGCTCAAGCAGCGTGGCGAAAATGCGCAACCTTGCGGAAGCTTGCCCGGCTCAGGAACTGTGCCCTCAATGGGGATCAGACGATTGCGCCCGCCATCAAGGTTCGGAATGGAATCGAACAGGCCGTGTGTATAAGGATGGCGCGGAGCAGCAAAGAGTGCTTCGGTCCGGGCCTGTTCAACGATACGCCCGGCATACATGACGGAAACACGTTCGCAAATTTGCGACACTGCACCAAGATCATGGCTGATAAAGACCACAGCCATGCCGGTTTCCGCACGCAATGCAGCCAATAGATCAAGAATTTGAGCCTGAATCGTAGCATCAAGTGCTGTCGTGGGCTCATCCGCGATAAGGATATCAGGATTGCCCGCCAGCGCCATGGCAATCATCAAACGCTGGTTCTGGCCACCGGAAAATTCGTGCGGATAATTATCGATGCGGCGACGCGCATCGGGTATTCCCACCAGTTCCATCAATCGCAAAACTTCTGATCGGGCTGCAGGTCCTCTCAAATTGCGATGAAGCCGCACGGCCTCCTCAATCTGGCGCCCGACCCGAATAACCGGATTTAGGGAACTCGACGGATCCTGAAAGATCATCGCAATACGGCCACCCCGAACACCTTCGAGCATGCTGCGCGATGCGGTCAGCAATTCTGTTCCTTCAAGGAGAACACTACCGGAGATCGACGCCTTTTTCGGCAAGAGACCGAGCGCTGCCAGCCAGGTGACAGACTTGCCGCAGCCGGACTCCCCGACTAATCCGACAGCTTCGCCTCGCTCAATCGAAAGGTCGATACCATGCAGAACCGGCACGCCATCAAAGGCCACTTTGAGATTGGAAATTTCGACCAGCGGCATCATGCAATCCTTCTGGTTCATTCACAGTCGCGGGGTTTGAAACCCCAAAGGAAAAGCGAGCCCGATTGAACCGGGCTCGCCTCTACAAATGGATCAAGCCCAGTTGTTTTTGCGGAAGTCCATCGCGAAAGCGGGCGCCGCCTTCCACTTCAATGACTTCGGCTTGGCGGTGAAAGTCGCGTTCTGGTGAAGGACGGTGTAGGCTGGATCTTCACGTTCGCAGATTTCCAGCATCCGCTTGAATGCTTCCTTGCGCTTGGCGTGATCCGTGCTCGTTTCCATAATGACGGAAAGCTTGTTCGCCTCCTCATTCGTCCATTCACCAACCTGTTGCTGCTGACCATTCGGACCATGCTGGCTGACGATAGACGAAACCGGATCGTTGAACGGTGCGGAGTTGGACCAGTCGCGCACGGCACGCCCAGGGCTCTTCTCCAGAACCTGCTGCCAGTTTTCCTGCATCTGAATTTCGACGTTCAGCCCCACCTGATTCCACATTTCCACAAGGATTTGCGCGGTTGGGGTCTGGTTGGTGTAGTAGTTGTTGAGCAGGCGGTAAGGGATGGCATCGCCCTTGTAACCGGCCTCTTTCAGAAGCTGCTTGGCGAGATCCGGGTTATATTCCGGAATATTCCAGCCCTGAACGAACATATCGCCATAGTAGTCCCACTGGAGACCAGCCGGAACGACCGTACGACCGGCCCACAACGAATCCACGATCGCCTGACGATCAATCGCATGGGTAAATGCGCGACGCACCAACGGATTTTCCAGTTGCGGATGGAACTTGTCGAATACAGTTAGACGGTGGTTGAGGATCGTACCGCCCTGAACCTCGAAAGCGTCATTCTTTTCGATACCTTCGATCTGATCCGGTGGAATATCGCAGGCAAACTGATATTCGCCCGAGAGCAGACCATTGATGCGGGAGGCAACTTCCGGCACCTCGATGAAACGGATCTGCTTCAGCGGTGGGCGTCCACCCCAATATTCGTCGTGAGCTTCGAGCACCAACATGTTGTCCGGCTTGAACTCGACAACCTTGTAGGGCCCGGTGGTAACCGGCTTGCGCGCCCAGTCGAGATAGCTAGGCGACTCTTCCCAGCCACGACGACTCATAATCTGGCTGCCGTAACGGGAGATACGGCCTTCCATGGTGACGTCTGGCGTACCGTTCTTGAAGCGCACCGTGTATTTGTCGACAATTTCGACACCCAGCAAGGCTGGCCAGGAACGACGGGCCGTCGCTGGCACTTCAAGCGGCAATTCCTTGCTTTCACGACCGAGCGGATTTTTCTCCGTGACGTAAATCGTCTTGCCTTCGGCTGGTTGCGTGTCGCCAAACATGCGCTCCTTGCCAAAAGTGAAGGCAACGTCTTCGGCGGTCATCTCATCGCCATTGTGGAACTTCACCCCCTGACGGAGCTTTAGCTCGACCGTCTTGTCATTGATGCGGGTCCATTCGGTCGCAAGACCAGGCACAGCCGAAAGACCGCCCAGCCAGTCGCGGTCGATCAACGCCTCCCAGATACTGGAAAAGAAAACGCGTTCGCCGACATTCGACTGTTCGCGAAGAACGTCGAGCGTGTTGCTGTTTGCCACCTTCTGCACAGCAATGGTGATAGATGGGCGATTGTCAGCCTGTGCGATTGCAAATCGCGGCAGGACGAGCGAACCGGCGGCACCGGCTGAAAGGCCAAGCATCCCGCGTCGGGTCAGATTGATCATTTGGTTGCTCCTGAGATCAATGGTTGCGCGTTGTCAGCCCTTGCGGGCCGGATCTGTAATGGGTCAGTGTCCGGTCGGCATGAGACAGCCGCCACGACAAAGCCTTCTGGGCGTAGTCGCGAACAAGGGCCGCATAAGCGGGGTCTTGAGCCAGATTGTTGAATTCGTGCGGGTCCGCCTTCAAATCGAAGAACAGCGGCGGCAGGGCCGCAAAATGCACGTACTTGTAGTTTTCGTCCTCGATCACACAGAGGCTGCAATCATCCTGGGAGAGCTGCACCGAATTCTGCGGCTGATCGTAGAAGACGTCGCGGAAGTCGAATTCGTAATGCAATTCTGTGCGCCAGTCGGCGGGTTTTCCCTCACCCAGAAACGGCAGCAGCGAACGGCCGTCGCAAGCGCGCGGCGTTTCCCCGCCGAGCCATTCGAGGATGGTGGGCATGACATCGATGCTTTCGGAAAACCCATCTTCGATCTGGCCAGCGTGCCGGTTCTCCCCCGCATCCTTTATAACCAAAGGAATACGGAAACTTTCGTCGTTGTAGCCGATCTTGCCGAGCAGATGATGATCGCCGAGTTGCTCACCATGGTCGCTGGTGAAGATGATTAGTGTGTCGTCCCACTGACCAGTTTCATCAAGGTAAGCGAAGACCCGCCCCAGACAATCGTCGATTTCCGTAATCAGGCCGCAATAGGTGGCGCGCATCTGGCGAATCTCGCCTTCGTCCAGCGTTGCGCCGGAGCCTTCCGCCCCATGGAAAAACGAACCACGCCTGATATGATCTATATAGTGCTTCATAAGCGGATGCTGCGCCGCTTCGGCATCCGGACTTTCCGCGCGAACCGGCGCAGGCATATCTTCGGCCTTGTACATCGCATGATAAGGCGCGGAGGCGACGAATGGCGGGTGCGGGCGGTAGTAACCGAGATGCAGGAAGAAGGGCTTGCCGTCCCTGCCCTTCAGATATGTCAGCGCGCGTTCGGTGAAGAATGTAGAATCCGAGAATTCCTTCGGGATACGCGATGGCTTGTCGGTAGCACCGGGAACGGAGTGCTCACCTTCTGGCAGCCAGATGTCTTCACGGTTCTCCGGCAGTTCAAAACCATTCTGCGCCACCCAGCCGAAATATCCGTCCATATTGGGTTCGAATGCGCCCACTGAGCGAAACCCGTCCATGATATCGCCAAGAACCGTAAAACGCGGATCTCTGGGGGACGTCGAGCGCGGATCAGGTGTTGTCGTCGTGTAACCAATGAGCGCAGGATCATAGCCGATGGCGCGGAGGGCTTTGCCGAGGTTCAAATGGCGCTGATCAAGCGGAACAGTGTTCTGCACTGCCCGATGGTTCATCAGGTAAAGGCCAGTAAGCAAGCTTGTCCTTGCTGGTCCACATGGCACACAGGTTGTGACGTGGTTGCGGAAGGTCAAGCCTTCCCGGCAAAGGCGATCAAGATTGGGAGTTTTGAGGAAGGGGTCGCGACCCTCCGCCCGCATCAGGTGGGGGATAAAATCTGCTCGCCATTGATCAACGACGATAAGCAGGACATTTTTTCTGGTCATGTTGGCCTCGTTATTTCCGAGGCTTACTAGGACCCTTATATATCAAGGGCATGACCCTTGTGTAATGTTTTGGTGAAGCTCTGATTACAGAAACGCCGGCCAAAGGCTGGCGTTTCACTCAGATCCGCGGAATAGTCGATCATTCCGCCTTGGCTTCGATATCGACCTTGTCGAGCAGCAAGGTCGGATCCTGCGATGCAGCTACCATTTCGAGAGCGCCAATGCCTTTTTCGGCTTTCGACTTGACGGTCAGCTCGAAAATATTCGGCTTAGCCAAGAACGTCGAAAACGCCGTCGCAACATCCTGCAACTGTGGCTGCTCCGCTGCCAGCTCTTGCAGAGCGGCTGCAGCCATCAGAGACATCGTGCCGCGTACTTCGTCTTCCGACATATCTTTTTCTTCGGCATAAATTTTGATCGCGTTGGCGATAATGCCTTTTTCCTCAACCTTCAGGTTTACCTGCTTGGCCTTGAGCCCGAGCAGAGCGACCTGCATCATCACCTTATCGCCAGAGAAGAATTCCTTCGTCAGGCCGCCCATCAAACCAGACATGGATACGGAACCCATATCCTTACCGCTGATCGAAATGTCCTTGATGATCAGATCCTGGTTTGCCTCATCCCAGCTTGCTTCGAAGTTTGAAGACATGGTGAGACTATCATAACCAAGCTTCCGAAGCTGCTGGTAGAACTCGTCATCAGCCTGTGTCGGCACTTTGATCGACATGTCTTCGTAAGCGACGCGCACATCGGTCGGAATACCGTTGTAAGGCTTGTTGAGAGCGACTTCATAGCTCTTCATGGCAAACTGAATGCGTTCAGGCGGCGAAGGAACCGACGATTCTTCGGTTGCAGCCTGCTCTCCCTCATCCGCATTTTCCTCGCCTGCGTCCACATCTTCAGACTTTTCGTATGGCAGATCGGCGTCGATCCCCACTACCCGAAGCGTGCCGAATTCCGGAAGCATGGTCGTGAAAGGGAAGTTTTCAACTTCGTCCTCATTCAGCGCCGCAAACTTCTTCAAGGCTTCGACTGAAGTCGCCCAGGAGAAGCCCTTCAAGGAAGCTTCCTCCATCTTCATGTAGTCCTGACCTTCGGAGAAGGCCAAGCCTTTGATGGTCGCATCCATCTTCTGATTGTCGAAAGCAACTGCGACGCGTTCGATACCGCCCTTGCCTTTCGATGCATCAGTTGGCTCGATCTTCATGCCGAGCATTTCGACATCGCCCTTACCGATCGTGTCGAACAGGGAACTCAACTGAAGAATAAGCTCGCGCGTCTCTTCCTGTGAAAGTTCGTCCGCATTTTCGAGAGACTGGAGCTTCTCCAAGGTTTCGGTGAACGGTACGGCGGGCATACGAGCCGTGAAACCGTTGCTGCGAATCTCATCGTAGCTGAAGTTCGCATCCTTCGTCTTCATGACGATGTTCTTCGCCGAAAACGGGCCATAGACCGGCTTTGCTTCCTTATCGTCCGCGCCTGCCTTTTCGGTATACAGGCGGGCGAGGAAGACACCATCAATGTCTTTGCCCTCTGCGGCACCCATGGTGCCTGTCATCTTGTCCGTGACTTTTTCACCGTCTTCACCCGGCACTTGGATCGTGAAGTCGAAAATCGTGCCGCCCGCCGTATAACGAGCAACCTTACCGAGGTTGATATCTTCCAGCGCAACGTCTTTATAGACGATGTTCTGTTCGTTATTCGCGACTGTCTGGACTACCTTGATTTCCTGCGCAGTCAGGCGCTTTGCCGAGAAACGACCAACGCGTTCCGGCAGCGTCAGACCACTATTGCCGAAAGTATCCTTCAGCATGGCTGTATCGAAATTAGCGTCTTCGATTGCCACGCTTGGAATGGAAATCTTGTAGTTTCCGATCTCCGTATCAATGCCCGACGCATTCAACATGCCGGTCAGGAACAGAAACTTGGGGCGACCGTCAACCGAAGCGATACGAACGTTGGAGCCATCCTTCAACGGCAACGTCACGTCGCGCAGATGAATACGTCCGAGAAAGTCGGCTTCGACGGAAGATGCTTTGCCGCCACGCTTTTCAAGCTGCGACGTGATCGTCTTCTCAAGTGTGATTTTGTATCCGGTCAAACCGGCGGCAGCGATAGCGATTACCGCAACGGCCGCCCACAGCGCCTTGCGCCCACCCTTACGGGTTCCGTTCTTTGCCTGCTCCACGATGCTGGTCCTTTCAGCGCAAATTAAAACGGTGTCTGTGCAAGCCATTGCCAGAACGAATTCGCTGACGAAAGGGAGGTTTCGACATCGCGTAAATACGGCTGAAACAACTGCTTAAAACACACAGCCTGAATCGGTCAGGCAGACAGATGCTCTAACTACCTGAAATTGCAAGCGCAAGCAGGATCGTAAAAGTTCCTCACAATATTTTTAGGCTTTCTCAAGCAATACTCGAACAAGGCAACACAAAAATCATTGGTAATTTCAACGAAATACCTTCCGCGCCATTTCAGCTATTGAACCGGTTACTATCCCGTTCATTCAAACACACAGATACTATCAAACGCTCAAAGCGGCTGATCGGGATGCGGAGATGAACCGTAAGCGCCCCAAATGGATTGATCGAAATTCACGATAGCGCCAGTCATCAAGCCGGATTCTTCCGAAGCCAGAAATGCTATCGCGCGGGCAACTTCGACTGGTTCAATCAGCCTTCCGAAAGGCTGGCTCTTGGCCGCTTCATCCAGCCAGCTCTCCGGCGCATTGTGAAACTCGCGTTGGATACGGTCTTCGCCGTCTGATGCCATCCAGCCAATATTCAGGCTATTGATGCGAATACGATTGCGCAAAACCGAATAGGCTACGTTGCGGGTCAGTGTGTCCAGCGCCCCCTTGGAAGCGCAATAGGCTGCAATGAAAGGCTGGCCGCCCATGGACGACATCGAAGAAATATTGACAATCGTTCCCTCGATCTTGTCGCGCCGGAACAGCTCTATCGCTTCTTGAATGAGGAAGAATGGCGCTCGTGTATTCACCGCAAACAAGCGGTCGAACAGTTCCGGGCTCGTATCCAGAATGGTGCCCCGATCCGTCAAACCGGCAGCGTTTACGAGAACGTCAAGCCTTCCAAAAACACGGTCGGCTTCCGAAACGATCTTGCGGCAGTCTTCCACCTTCTCAAGATCAGCCTGCACGAAGACCGCTTTGGCTCCGAGATTTGCCAACTGATCGACTTGCGTTCGCCCTTTTTCAACCGAACGCCCGCATATAACGAGACCTTTGGCACCTCTCTCTGCAAACAGTTTCGCAGTTGCTGCGCCAAGCCCTTGCGTGCTTCCGGTAATGACTGCAACTTTGCCGTTGAATTGTCCGTTCATTCTACGCTCCGAAAATCCCGGTCAAACCCGACCGCCCAGTTCAGCAGTCAGGTCGGCGAGTTCCTGCCCACCTGCCATGAGGCTTTGCAATTCGTCCATGTCCACATCGTTCTTCGTTCGCGTTCCAAGCGTTATCCCGCGATTAAGAACTGTGAATTTGTCACCGACCGCATGAGCATGACGGACATTGTGCGTAATGAAGATCACACCCAGCCCGCGTGAGCGCACCAGATTGATGTATTTGAGAACCATCGCCGTTTGCCGGACCCCCAGCGCGGAGGTGGGTTCATCGAGAATCAGCACTTTCGCGCCGAAATAGACGGCGCGGGCAATCGCCACACACTGCCGTTCACCGCCAGAAAGCGTTCCGACAGCCTGCTGCGGATCACGGACATCGATCCCGATCTTGCGCATCTCCTCACGCGTAACTTCTTCCGCCTGCTGCGTATCGAACCAGCGTATCGGGCCGATGCCCTTGGTCGGTTCCCGTCCCAGAAAGAAATTCCGCATCACCGACATTAGCGGGATCATCGCAAGATCCTGATAAACTGTCGCAATCCCATGATCGAGCGCATCGCGCGGACTGTTGAAGGTGACGGGCTTTCCTTCGACCAGAAAGTCGCCGCTGGTCGGCTTGTGCACGCCAGAAAGCGTCTTGATCAGGGTTGATTTACCGGCACCATTGTCGCCAAGCAGGCAATGGACCTGCCCCGGCTCGACACTCAGCGAGACACCGTTCAACGCTATGACGGGGCCGAAATGTTTAACGAGATTGCGAACTTCGATGATGGGTGTCGTCATGGCAAATCTCCCTCTCAGCGCTCGCCGGTCGCACGCTTGCGAATGAAATTGTTGAAGAGCACCGCGATCAGAAGCATTCCTCCCAGGAAGACCAGATACCAGTCCTGATCGATCTGGGTATAGGTCAGCCCGATCAGAACCATGCCGAAGATGATCGCGCCGAAGAACGCACCAATTGCAGAACCATAACCGCCGGTCAGCAGACAGCCACCAATGACCGCAGCGATAATCGCCTCGAACTCCTTCTGGAAACCACGGCGCGCATCAGTTGAACCGGCATCCAGAACGGTAAGAATAGCCACCAATGCCGCAGCCATTGCCGTGCACATGAATAGCGTTGTCTTGACGCGACGGACAGGAACACCGGAATTGCGTGCAGCCAGAGCATCACCGCCGGCCGCGAAAATCCAGTTGCCAAAGCGTGTGCGTACCAGCACATAGGTTGCAATAAGTGCGATGGCGATGAACCACAGAACCTCGACCGGCACGCCTTTTACCGAAGGCTCACCATTGGGAAATTTGTCAATCAGATCGTTTTCAGCCATCCAGGCGAAAAGTCCCTGAAAAGCATCGCCGGAAAACAGCCCTGCCAGATAACTGCCCGCTACAGCTTCCTTCACGCCACGCAGCTGCGTGGCGCCACCTGTTGCCCATTTCAGCCCGACCAGCGACAGACCACGCAAAATGAACAGGAATGCGAGCGTCACAATAAATGATGGCAATCCAGTCCGGATAACAATCTGCGCATTCACCATCCCCACGAAAGCGGCGAACAGCAGCGTGACGATGATGGCGACACCGAGCGGCACCTGCCAGACGACCAGAGCAGCGGCAAAGATCAGGCCTGCAAAAGCTACCATCGAGCCGATAGACAGGTCGAATTCACCACCGATCATAAGAAGCGCTGCGGCGACTGCCAGAATGCCGAGCTGCGAAGCAGGAGCCATGAAGTTCATGATGCCGGCAGCAGTAAACATCGCCGGATTGGCAACTGAAACGAAAAAGACCGTAATTAGGATTAGGCCGGATACCGCTCCTAATTCCGGTCGGCTCAGGAGCCGTTGCATTGGGCTCGCCGACTGAAGCCGCTCATCCTTCGATAGCGCCGCTGTGTTGGCCTTTTCATGGGGAAGTGGCTCACTCATGATCTTCTCCTGATGCATTCTGGGCACAGAGACCCGTTCCCGCCCATTTTCATGGGCGGGTTCGATATCAGATGGTCGAAACGATGCTTACCGGATGCCCTTGGCCGAAAGTTCCACGACCTGCTTGGCCTTGTCTTTGGTGATCAGGTTCGGGCCCGATGGAACATTGCCGCCCGGCATCAAACCGTACTTCGCATTAAGCGCGAGGAACGAGACCGGAAGGTAGCCTTGCAGGAACTGCTGCTGGTCGATGGCGAAGTCCGCCTGTCCCTTTTCAACAGCTTCCAGGAAGCCAGCCGACATGTCGAACGTCGCAACGTGGATTCCGCTGCGACCGCTTTCGGCGGCGGCTTTCACGGCCGGTTCACCTGCCAGTGTCGCATTGAGCGTCAGGATTGTGTCGACGGCAGCATCAGATGCCAGAGCAGCGCGAACCTTGGCTTCGTTTTCAGCAGGATCGGTCGATGTCGGCAGAACCGTTACATCACCAAAGCCCTCCTTGAAGCCTGCGCAGCGCTGATCGAGCGAGACGTTACCCACTTCCTGGTTGACGCAAATGCCCTTTTTGCCGCCAGCATTCTTCAATGCTTCGCCTGCTACCTTGCCGGCATCGAACTCATCCTGACCGACATGCAGCAGAGCGCCGAGCTTCTTCGAGGCATCGGAACCGGAATTCATGGAAATGACGGGAATACCGGCTGCTACAGCACGCTGGATCGATGGTCCAAGCGCATCCGCATCTGGAATGGAAACCACAATACCCTGCGGCTTCTGATTGATCGCCGCATCGATAAGCTGGGCCATCTGCACCATGTCAAAGGTTTCCGGTGCACGATAATCGACCTTCGCGCCCGTATCCTTTGCCGCTTCGGCGACGCCGTTCTTGACGACAGACCAGAACGGATCCGATGCCTGACCGTGACTGACGACAACGATATTAATATCGGCCGCGTGGGCTGCGAAAGACGCAGCCAGCAACGCCACCCCGGCCACTGCCGATTTCAATAGAGATTGCATGTTCACTCCTCCCTTGTCCGGCACTCCCCGCCGGTTTGCGTTAACGCTTTACCTTCCGCCTGCTGTATTCCGGCGCTCCTCCAAGCGTTTTACCCGTGAATACATGCAGATCGTGGATCTTTTCAATAGAATGAAACATTCATAACAAATTCTCGTAGAATTATAATTCCATTTCTGATAGCTCATGTCAATCGCATAAGCTGCCGACAATATGCTTATTTCCCAAAGGAGTTGCGCAGCGCCAAACGCTTCGACCATCGTTTCTGGAGGAATGACAATGGCTGATAGAGCTGAGGTTGTGGTGGCGGGTTTGATCGGGTCCGGCTTCATGGGCAAGACGCACGCCCTTGCGCTCGCTAACGTCAATCGCGTTTTCGACCTACCTATCGATGTGCAGCTTCACACATTGGCCGATGTGAATTCTGAAACGGCGTCAAAAGCCGCAAAACAACTGGGATTTGCAAATGCCACTAGAGATTGGCGGGAATTGATCACCAACCGGAATATCAATCTCATCGACATCACGACGCCAAACCGGTTTCACAAGGAGATGGCGCTCGCCGCCATTGAAGCGGGCAAACATGTCTATTGCGAAAAGCCGCTTGCGCCCACCGCTGCCGAATGCCTCGAAATGACGCTCGCCGCAGAACGGAAAGGTATTCAGACAGCCGTTGGGTTCAACTATCTGAAAAACCCGATGATAAAACTGGCCAAGGAAATCATCGACAGCGGTGAACTGGGCGAAATTCGCAACTTTCGCGGTATTCATGCGGAAGACTTCATGGCCGATGCGCGCATTCCATGGACCTGGCGTCTCGATCCGGCAGGCGGTGGAGGAGCGTTAGCCGATATTGGCAGTCACATCATTGCCGCCGCACGCTATCTCGTTGGGCCGATAACGACGGTCATGGGAGACGCCGTCACCATCATCAACGAGCGTCCAGATAGTTTCAACCTTTCGCAGATGAAACCCGTGAAAGTAGACGATATCTGCCGCGCTTTTGTCCGTTTTGAAAGCGGGGCGACGGGCACAATCGAAGCGAGCTGGATCGCCTGCGGTCGCAAGATGCAGCACGACTTCGAAATTTCTGGATCGAAAGGCTCCCTGTTCTTTTCGCAGGAACGCTTCAATGAGCTCGACCTGTTTCTCTTTTCCGACAAAAAAGGACAACAAGGCTTCCGCAAGATCTTTGCTGGCCCCGAACACGAACCCTATGGCGCATTTTGCGTGGCGGGCGGCCACCAGATCGGCTTCAACGATCTCAAGACGATCGAAGTCCGCGACTTCCTGTTGGCCATTGCGGGGCAGAAGACCAATCACGCCGACTTCCGCGAGGGTTACGAGGTCCAGAAGGCTGTAGAAACCATCTACGCTTCTTCCCGCGAGCATAGGTGGAAAAATGTCTAGCCAATACGTGAGGTCGGATGGACGATGAACTCGCCATCCACCGTCATGATTTTCGCTCGAATACCATAGACGTCGTGCAGCAGTTGCGGCGTGAGAACTTTCGTTGGTTCCCCATCCGCAACGATATGTCCCTTGTCGAGCAGAATAAGGCGTGTGCAATGCTGTGCCGCAAGGCTCAACTCATGCAATGAGGCGACAACCGTCCTCCCCTCTTTTGCAAGTTCGGCAAAACTTTCCATCAATCCAAGCTGATGAGAAGGGTCGAGCCCAGCCACCGGCTCATCGGCGAGTATTACGGGCGTATCCTGCGCCAGAACGCGCGCAATCAGCGCGCGTGCCCGTTCTCCGCCGGAAAGCTCGATCGCCGACCTTTCCCGAAATCGGGTAACATCCATACGCTGCATTGCGGTCTCGATGAGCATTTTATCCTGTGCGCTCATGCTCGCAAAAACCGGCTTCAAGGCGGAGCGTCCCAAAGAAACAAGCATCTCCACGGATACCGGCCACGCGACATCACGCTCCTGCGGCAGATAAGCGAGGTTCTGTGCTTTTGTCGAAGCGCTCATGTGGCGCACATCGCCTGTGTCGAGCGAAATTTCCCCGCTGGACCTCACAAGTCCCAAAATGGCGCGCAACAATGTCGTCTTGCCAGCACCGTTAGGTCCGATCAGTCCGATGAATTCACCACCATGCATATCGAAACTTGCGTCGCTGAGTACTGCCTTCCCGCCAAGCGTAACGGAAAGATTCGTTATCGAAAGCGATGTCATACGAGTTGCCTCCGATACTTGAACACAAGCCACAGAAAGAATGGTGCGCCAATGATTGCCGTCAGGACGCCCAGTTTCAGTTCACGTCCCGGCATGACGATGCGCACCAACACATCAGCAGCCAACAATAGGGCAGCCCCGCCGAAACCGCTGGCAACCAGCAATCGTGACGGACGTGCACCGACAAGCGGTCGCAGAAGATGAGGAACCACCAACCCCACAAAACCGATTGCACCGGCAACAGCGGTGGAAGCACCCACGCAGGCCGCTGTGCCCAGCACGGCAAAAAGCTGCACACGAGCCAGATTGACGCCCATCGTTGCCGCAGCATCAGCCCCCAGTGTCAGACTGTCGAGTGATCGCCCGAGTGCCAGAAGCATCGCCCAGCCAACAAGGATGAATGGTGCGGCGAGAGCCACATGCGTCATCGATCTGTCGGCCAGTGAACCGAGCATCCAGAAGACGATCTCCATTGCAGCAAAGGGGTTAGGTGACAGGTTGAGCGCCAGCGCCGTCAATGCACCGGCGAGACTGGTCACCGCGACACCGGCCAGAATGATGGCGAGCGCGCCAGCATTGCGCCCCGCCAGAAGCTTGACGAGAAACACCGATACAAAGGAACCTGCAAGCGCGAGGAGCGGCAAAGCCAGCGGAAACAGAAGCGAGAGACCGCTATAAATAGCAATAACAGCGCCGAATGACGCGGATGCACTCACACCCAGCAGGCCGGGTTCCGCAAGCGGATTGCGCAGGTAACCCTGCAAGGCAGCGCCTGATAATCCAAGCGAAGCCCCGATAAGGAGCGCAAGCAGTGCCCGAGGCAAGCGGATTTCGCGCATGACCAGTACGATCATCTCGCTGTCATCGCCGAAAAGCGCCCTGAGGCTGTCGGTCATACTGATCGCAGCAGGCCCCGTCAGCAACGAAACGATGAAAAGCAAAGCCACAAGCATGGCCAGTCCGACGAGCAGAAGATAGAAGCGGTTCCGTTCAGTCACGCGCCGCCTCCGCAAGTTCTGCCACAGCTTCGACGCTGAATGGCCCACCGCAAACCGTCAGATTATCCGCTATCGTCACCGCCCTCGCCTGTTTTTCAAGCACTCGCAACGCCGGATGTTCGAAATTCTCGAAAGCCAGCGCAGGCGCACGATCTCTTGAACTGCGCACCAGAATATCCGGCTTCTCAAGCACCAGTTTTTCCAGCGGCAGCGGAGCAGAACCGCTGACGCCTGCCTTGTCGGCCAGATTATCAAGTCCGGCAAGACGCACAGCCTCATCGACCAGCGTTCCCCGACCGGATGTGTAACTGTTGGCATAATAAAGCGCGACTGTCTTGCGACGGGTCGGAGGTTGGATTGCCGCCAGAGCAGTTTTCATTTTGTCGATTTCCCGGCCGGCTTCCGTTTGTCTTCCGAGCACCTCACCCATGCGACGCAGATGATCTTCTATATCGCCGAACGTGCGGGCAGGAGCGAACTCTTCCACACGGATACCCAGTCTGCGCAACAGCCCAACCGTTGCTCTCGACGAGAATGTGCCCGCCAGCACGAGATCAGGTTTCATCAGAAAGACTTCTTCTGCCTGCGCATGGTTGACCGGAAGCTCCCAGGCTTTCACAGCCATGACGGATAGTTCCGGGTCCTGCGACAAGTAAGAAACCGATCGCAACTGGCCCTCATTGGCCAGCAACAATGCCAGCTGATCGGTGCATACGTTGATGGAAACGACGTGATGGGGAATGTCCCCCGCGTTCGCTGAATTTCGAACGAATAGGGCCAGCCCCGCCGCGAGGCAGAAGCTGGTTATCCAATTTGCGGACGCCCTTTTCATTCTCTGTTCAGCCTCAGAAATTCCGGGTCAATCCGACATTGATGGTGCGCCCCGGCGCAATATAGCCAGAGCTGGTCTGATAGTCCTTGTCAAAGATATTCTCGACCGAGAACTTCAACTGCGATTGCTTGTCGATGGAATAAAGTGCCACGAAATCAGCAGTCACATAGTCTCCGAGTTTCTTGCTGTTCGCAGCATCAGCGTAGCGCGAACCGCCATAGATCACTCTTGCAGTCAGATCGAGCTTTTCAATCGGCGTGAAATTGACCTCAGCCGCAGCCTTGAAACGTTCGCGATAAGGAAGATCCTTATCCGTATCGTCATCGATTGGCTGCTTCAGGTCGATAGAACCTTTGACGCCCCAGCGATCATCAAAACGATGCGCCAGCGTAGCTTCGAAGCCTGTAACCCTTGCACTTGCGACATTGTACGGCAGATAGGTTGGCGCAGTGCTCATAATCGCCTCGCGCAACCATGTCTGGTAGAAAGCCATATCAAGGCTTGTCGAAGCCGTGGCCTGCCAGTTCAAGCCGATTTCATATGATCGGGACTTTTCCGGCTGCAAATCAGGATTGGCGAAGCCCGGATAATAAAGCTCGTTGAAAGTCGGCGCCCGAAAACCCGTGGCATAGGATGATCGCAAAACAAGGTCCGGCAGAACTTCATAACTCGTACCGAGATTGTAGGTCACGACATCGCCGAACTGCCCATTATGGTCATAACGCAGCCCGCCATCGAAGCGCAGCGCCTCATACTCCAGCGAATACTGACCAAATACTGCAGCCAGATCGCGGCTGGTTTCATCATAAGCAACGGTGGTGTTGATCTCCTCGCGATAGGCTTCCACACCAGCGGTCACGGTGTGGTTGACCGTGCCGGTGTCGAAACTCTTCTCGGTCGAGGCAAAAACGCCATAACGCTTGGTTTCAAACCGGTCCGAACCGCTCACGTCTTTCCGGAAGTTACGGCTGTTGTCGATACCGGTGCTGAATTCCAGCGTGGATGACCAATCCGCCGTATGATCGATGCGTGTTCCGATCTTGCCCGTAAATGCGGTACTATCAGCCTGGTTTGGTGACGGTGCCTTGGCATCATACTGATTGCGCCCTCGGCTTAGGAGACCGTCTGCATAGATTTTACCCCAGTCGAAATCCTTCGACAGGGCAAAGTTGAACGAGCCCTGCAAGAATCCATCGCGGTCTGGTTCATGGCCATAGGCATCCGGTGTGGTGAAGTCATATCCTTGCGTGCCGGTTATGGCCGCACCAAAGGCATAGTCGACACCGTCATTGCTTCTTCCCTGTATGGTCCCGGAAGCATATCCACCCCATGGATGGCTGACACCGGTAGAAAGACTGCCGCACCACGAGCGCTCACCGCAGGCTCCGCCTTGCTTGGTGATGATATTGATCACCCCGCCCATGGCATCGGCACCGTATTGCGCAGAATGAGAGCCCTTGGCAATTTCAACACGGTCGATGGAACTCAGAGGAATGTTCGCAAGCGCAGTTGCTCCGGTTGTCGCCGACGCCGTGCGCGCACCATTGATGAGAACAACCGTCTGCTTGGAAGACATGCCACGCATGTAAATGTCCGACGACGAGCCCTGCCCGCCGTTCGTCTTTATGGAGATACCGCTATAGGACTTCAGCAACGATTGGAGATCGGGAGCAGCCGACCGTTCGATATCCGCTGAATCGATAACCGTTACAGATGAGGTCGAGCGCTGCAGCGAAGACGCGCGGCGCAATGGCGTAACCACGATTGTATCGAGGACGACACTGTCAGCACCATTCGGCAGACTTTGAGCAAGCGTCGTGGACGGCAGCGCAAGAACGCTGGCCGATACCAATAAAACAGATGATTTCAAAAGATGCATTTTTCCCTCAACCCGCCGAACCGAAGAACGATACCGGCTTTTCCTCGCACCGCAGGTTGAAGTGATCGTGGCACTGAAGGCCCTTCTTCCCGACGGCAACATTTCAACAATGTCACCGCCACGGACAGCCGCGCCTGGACACACCCCGTATCCATGCATGGGTGACCGGATACGGCAGGTCTCCTGACTTCCGGGTCTTCGCTTCCCCTCCGCCTTCCCGATCGCACCTAATGCTTTCAGTGGCTTTTACCGCTCACACGGCTGTGGAGGATAGCTCTCCGGTTACAGTTGCGGGGGCAGTCCCGGCATCAACCAGAATGGCTTCACCGTGTTCCCTTTTCATCCGCCTGAACAGCGGAACCGTTTCCTGAGAATTGCGATAGCAACATGGTTAAGGATTCGCAACTCCGCTGAAGCACAATCCGGCACAGAAAACTGAATCACATTCGCAAGGAATGGATTCAACCTCCCGATTTCAAAGAATTTTCTATCGCAGGAACGCACGGAAACGCTGGAGCGCGAAATAGAACAGCACAGAGCCGATGACGATCAGCGCCAGAAATTGCGGCCAGACGACACCGAGCCCTGCTCCGCGAAACAGGATCGATTGCGCCAATATGACGAAATGCGTATTCGGTGCTGCCAGCATGATTGTCTGGATAATTTCAGGCATGCTTTCGCGAGGTGTTGTCCCTCCCGAAAGCACCTGCAAAGGCAGAAGCACCAGCATGAGCAGCATTCCGAACTGCGGCATCGAACCAGCCGCAGTTGCCAGAAAGATGCCAAGGCTGGTCGTCGCAAAAAGCTGGAGCGCCGCACCAACGAGAAACAGCGATACCGACCCATAGATCGGAACGGCAAGCAGCCCCTGCACCACGAAAACCAATGCAAATGCCGAGGCAACCAGCACGACCAGCCCCATGGACCAAATCTTGCTGACCATGATTTCAACCGGCGTCACGGGCATAACCAATAGATGTTCTATGGTTCCATGTTCGCGTTCCCGAATGAGCGCCGCGCCCGTCAGGATGATCGATAACATCGTAACCGATGAAATCACATTGTTGATCGCGCCGAACCAGCCCTTGTTCAAATCCTGATTGAATCTCGCTCTGAGATTGAGTTCAACCGGCGTTTGTGCGCCACCGCGATAGCGATTTAGAAACTCGCCCACCTCACTCGACACAATCGACTGCACATAGCCGCCACCGGTAAAGGCCTGGCTCATTCGGGTTGCATCGACATTGAGCTGAATTGTCGGCGAACGACCCGCCAGAAGATCACGCTGGAAATTCGGCGGTATATTCAGAGCGAAAGTATCAAGCCCCTCATCCATCCGGGCATCCATTTCATAGGATGAAATCAGCTTCGGAGGCACGAAATATGGCGGATAAAATGCCGTCGTGATCCGGCTCGAAACCGGCGACTGATCTTCGTCGACAATCGCTATCGCCGCATTGTTGAGGTTTTCGGGCATTGCCTTCGATGCCGTATAGATCGCAAGCGTAAAGGCATAGACAATCAGGATCAGCAGCATCGGATCGCGAGCCAAACCACGCAGTTCCTTCACGCCAAGCTGGAATATGTTAGATATCCGCATCTTAGCTTGCCTGTTTCTTGAGAAGAACGATAGCGAGCGCCATGAGAACCGGCACCGCGATCAACAACGGCAAAAACGAACCTGCCAGATCGGCAAAACCCAGTGCCTTGGAGAAAACCCCGCGAGAAATGGTCACAAAATAAGTCGCGGGATAGATTTTACCGATGAACGCGCCCGCACCTTGCAGCGACGATACGGGGTCAATGATACCGGAATATTGCACAGCCGGAATGAGTGTCAGAAGTGCCGTTCCGAAGATCGCTGCAATCTGGCTGTTCATGAAGGTGGACAGCACCAACCCCATGCCGGTCGCAATTGTGACATAGAGCAGCGCCGCCAGCGCATAAGTCGGAAAACTCCCTGTGAACGGCACCCGGAAAATAAACACCGCAAACGCTGTCAGCATCAGGAAATTCAAAAATGCCAGCCCGATATAGGGCAACTGCTTGCCGAACAAAAACTCGAATTTCGTCACCGGCGTCACGTAAAAATTGATGATCGACCCCAGTTCCTTTTCCCGAACCACGCTCAACACTGCCAGCATCGAAGGGATCATGAGAAGCAGTAGCGGAATCACTGCCGGCACCATAGCTACGAGGCTTTGTACGTCCGGGTTATAACGATAGCGTATCTCCAGATTGAAACTGCCAACATTCGCCGCGTTGCCATAGAGCTCGCGGGCTTTTTGCGTTAGCCAGTTGGCGTGCATGCCTTGAACATAGCCTTTGATCGTCTCGGCACGAGTGGGCATCGCTCCGTCAATCCAGGCAGCAACTTCCACCGGGCGGCCGCGCATGACATTTGCGCCGAAATTCGGCGGTATCTCGATAGCCAGACTGATCTTTCCATCGCGCATTCGCCGGTCCAGATCGTCATAATCGGTTATGGGAACCTGTTCAGAAAAATATCGCGAGCCTGCAATCTGCTGCGTGTAATCGCGGCTGATCGTCGTATCGTCACGATCAAGCACGGCAAACTTCAGATCCTCGACATCCAGATTAATACCGTAGCCAATAACGAACATCAGGATAACGCTACCTAGAATAGCCAGCGTTGCGCGGATCGGATCACGCTTCAGTTCCAAAGCCTCACGTCGTGTGTATGCCAGCATTCGCCGCAGGTCTGGCAACCAGCCTGGAGCCTTCTTTGGGTGTGTTTCGCCTACCTCTCCCATTTGATCTGAATTGGCTACCGGCAATGGCGCTGGCTGTTCTGTCTCGCCAATAGCGTCCTGCAGATATGCGACGAAGGCTTCCTCCAGAGTTTCAGCATTGCGACTCTTGGTAATCGCCTTCGGCGTATCGCTGATCAGCACCTTGCCCGCATGCATCAGCGAAATCCGGTCGCAAAGCTCCGCTTCGTTCATGAAATGGGTAGAGACGAAAATCGTCACATTATCCTTGCGCGATAGATCGGCGAGGATTTGCCAGAAAGCATCACGAGCGACCGGATCCACACCCGATGTAGGCTCATCGAGAATGAGAATATCAGGTGAGTGGATCAAGGCCACAGCCAGTGACAGGCGCTGGCGGATACCGAGCGGCAAGCCATCGGGTAAGGAATCCATAACCTCAATGAGATCAAAGCGTTCGGTCAATTCCTTGATACGGCGTTCGGTCAGATCCGGCGCCATATCAAACAATTTGGCGTGGAGTTCCAAATTCTGACGAACAGTCAACTCCGAATAAAGCGAAAACGCTTGCGACATATATCCGACATGGCGGCGTATATCGATATCTTTGGGATCGACCTCTCGTCCGAACAGTCGCGCCGTTCCGTCGCTGGCAGGCAACAGCCCGGTCAGAACCTTCATGGTCGTGGTCTTGCCGCAACCGTTGGAACCCAGAAAACCAAAGATTTCACCGCGCGGAATTCGAAAACTTACATTATTCACCGCAGTGAAGCTGCCAAAACGAACGGTGACGTGTGCTGCCTCAATCGCGATTTCAGCATCCGCACCGAAGTCGCGGTGCGGAATTTCTATGTCCTGATGGCCTTTCCGCAATTCCTCCGGCAGGAGCGCAATGAAGGCCGCATCGAGATTTGGAGTGTTGGTGCGCTGCAGCAATTCCCGCGGTGTACCTGTCGCCAGAATCTGTCCATCATTCATCGCGACCAGCCAGTCGAAACGCTCGGCTTCTTCCATATAGGCGGTCGCGACAATGACGCTCATTCCGGGACGATCCTTGCGGATATCGTCAATCAGCTCCCAGAACTGGCGTCGGGATAGAGGGTCGACACCGGTCGTCGGCTCATCGAGTATGAGTAGATCGGGATCATGGATGAGGGAGCAGCAGAGGCTGGTCTTCTGCTTCATGCCGCCCGATAGTTTGCCAGCCGGACGATCCGCGAAAGCCGACATACCCGTGCGCGCCAGAAGATCGGCAATACGACGCTCGCGCTCTTTTCGATTATGCCCGAACAGCCGTCCGAAAAAGTCGATATTCTCGAACACCGAAAGCGTGGGATAGAGGTTCTTCCCAAGCCCCTGCGGCATATAGGCGATACGGGGGTAGGCAGACTGGAGATGACGCTTGTCCGAAATATCACCGCCGAGAACCTCGATGCGTCCCTGTTGCATCGTTCGCGCTCCGGCGACCAACGATAACAGGCTTGATTTCCCGACCCCGTCAGGTCCGATCAGACCGACCATGCAGCCGACGGGAATATCAACGTTGACGTCGCGCAGAGCACGCGTCTTCCCATAGGACAGCCCTACGCCTTGCGCCCGGACGACAAAGCTGTCGTCATTGGCGCCAGCTTTAACAGGAACATCGTTCATTTCACAGTTTCCGCAAGATTCTTCGGCCACTCAGCATTAGGATCGAGCTTGACATAAGCCATGCCCGGCAATCCGGTTTTCACCTGCTGGATATATTTTTGAAGCAGTTCTTGCGGGATTTTAGCCTTCACACGGAACATCAGCTTCTGGCGCTCTTCCTCCGTTTCTACGGTCTTCGGCGTAAATTGGGCCACATCGGCCACAAAGCTGATCTTTGCAGGAATGACATATTGCGGCGCGGCATCGAGAACAATCCGGGCGTCGGCCCCCATGGCCACCCGCCCGGCTTGCCCCGTCGGCAGGAAGAAAGTCATGTAAACGTCGCTGACGTCTACAAGATTGAGTACCCTCCCACCTGCGGAAAGCACTTCACCCGGTTGGGCAACGCGGTATTGAACACGTCCCGGCTTCGGTGCTCTCAAAGTGGCGTCGTTGATATCGGCCTCAATGCTCGCGATTGCCGCCTTGGCGGCTTCAACCGATGCTTCGGCATCCACGACCTGTGCCTTGGCAGCCCCAATGGCGGCCTCAGTGGCCGCAAGTTGCGCCTTGGCTGCACCGACAGCCGCCTCCGCACCCTGCGCAGTTGCACGGTCATCGTCCAGGACTTGCTGGGAAACCGTGCGCGATTGCGTCAATTGCTGGGAGCGGGCCAGACGGCGCTGGGCGGCATCCAGTTGCGCTTCGCGCTGTGCCACCGTCGCTTCTGCAGCCGTGTGTTCGGCTTCGCGCTGCGTGACAAGACTGCGCGCTGTCTCGATACCGATCTCAGCACGGCGCAATTGCGCCTCAGCTTGCTTGCGCTGGCTTTCCAGCTGATCTGTATCCATACGTGCAAGAATATCATTTACCTGAACGAAATCCCCTTCATCTGCGAGGATTTCGCGAATGCGTCCCGGGCTCTTCGTCGAAATATCGATTTCAACCGCCTCGATGCGTCCATTGCCCTTGGCAATACCGTCCGGCAACCCATCGCCATTCAGCGTTTTCCAAGCATAGTACCCGCCTGCGGCAAGGACGATAATCGCTCCAGCCAATATCCATTGCTTACGGTTGAAAGCCATAATGAAACACCCTCATTGCCATCGTCGTCACAACGCCGTCTTCAAACGAAGCACCGGCAAGCAGTCGCCGCCTGCAAGGGTTTTGATTGTCCCCACCGCCCCGCCTCCGGCATCTGCCAGAACCTTCTCGGGAATGATATGGAACTACCTTTTCATTTAGCAACCGGTGAATTGGGGGAAGCGATCCAGAATCGCAAACTCCCGGTTAGACCTGCTCTAATCGGAATAAAGGTTGCCCGCCTTGATTAGGATCAAGAACTGCTAAAATACAGAACAATGTTGCTAGAGACGCGGGTGCTGATTTTATGAAACAGAGGGGAGTAACGCCGACAGCACCCGCTGGCTGTCGATAGACGACGTTACAGAAAGATCGCGCTCATGCGCTCGACAGATTGATTTAGCCGGGGTGCCATTCGAGTAGGGCCTCGGCACCCCGGGTCACCGACTCTGGTGGAAACCGGCAACGATTGTTGGTTAGCACCCGCTCAAACGAAGCTCTTTGATTTCAATCAAACAAACAACAATTCCGCAAATCGTCGTCGTTTTTTGCCGTTAGTTTTTCCGGGGCCTGCACTTGCCCCACGTCTTTTTCAGATAGTTCGACACACCTTTCAGCTTCGGGTCGGAGAGGAAACCCTGACGAAAGAGAATGCTCCCTTTCACCTCTGGCAAAGATTCATTGAATTCTAGCTGGCGCTTGATTTCGGTCACGCCCTCGCCCGCCTGCCAACTGGGTTCAAGTGTGGTTCCAGAACCGGCCCGATAGAGTGCCAAACCAACATAAAGATCGGTCTTCGTGCCGCGAACGGTATCGGCCCACCATTTCGCAATCGTCCCGTAAGACACATCCTTGCGGCCAAAGGACCAGTAAATCTGCGGCGCGATATAGTCGATCATGCCTTCTTTCACCCAACGCCGGGTGTCGGCAAAATCTCCGTCATAGTTCGTTTTCCCGGCGCGGGTTGCAGAACCGCGGGGATCGTCCGCAGCGTTGCGCCAAACGCCACTCGGGCTGATGCCGAAACGGACATTTGGTTTGATGGCTTTTATCTTGTCTGAAATCTCCCGCACCAATGTATGGGTATTGTAACGTCGCCATTCGTATTTGCTCGAAAAGCGTGTGCCAAACCGTGCATATGATTTGTCGTCGTCGAGTTTCGACGATGCGGTTTCGTAGTAGAAATAATCATCGAACTGAATCCCATCGACATCGTATTTCTGGACGACCTCTGCCGTCACATTCGTCACCCATTCACGGACAGCCGGAATGCCAGGATCAAGGACATAACGGTCGGCTGAAACACCGACCCAGTCGGGGTGGAACTTGAAAACACTGACTGGCGACTCGTTTGACGAATTCCGCAATTCCTTGCGGGTAGACGGCTTCGTATCCATCGAAACACGGTAGGGATTAAGCCATGCATGCAGTTCTATGCCGCGCTTATGCGCTTCCTGAATTGCAAATTTCAGCGGATCAAAGCCGGGATCTTTACCGAGAGTTCCAGTCAGATAGGACGACCACGGCAAATAGGATGACTGATAAAATGCATCGGCAGTCGGCGAAACCTGAAAGATGACAGCATTGATACCATGCTCGGATGCTTCATCGAAAAGTCTGAGCAGCTCTTCTTTCTGACGCTTTATGCGTTCAGCATCGTCCTCGATACGGGACGAACTGCGTGACGGCCAATCGAGATTGAGAACTGTCGCTATCCAGCTGGCATGAAATGCGTCGCAGTCGAGGGGCATGAAATCGTTCCGTCTAAACAACTCGTCAGGCAAGGGTTTGAAATGGTTCTTTAACGCATCAGAGCGCCGTACGTCCATTTGGACGCACAAAGGTCACTCTAATTTACTGAAATTACGCATCGTGCTTTCCAAAAAATCGATCCCGATTTTTGGCCCGATGCTGTAGCTTAAAGATGGAAAAGCAACAGCGAGGGCAGCATGTACAAGAATATTCTCGTAACCACCGATGGGTCAGAATTTGCAGAGCGCGGGCTCGTCCACGCATTTAAACTGGCACGAACAGTCGGCGCGAAGGCGACGGTGCTGACTGTCACCGCTCCCTATTCCGTTTCGGGGCTTCCTGGCGGCTGGACTGATAGCCCTGCCTTCATCGAGCGCTTCGAACAAGAATGGAACGAGTATGCCGATAAATCCCTCGCTCGTGCGCGCGAACTGGCGGCTGAAACGGAAGTCGAAGTTCACACGCTGCATGTGGTTGCGCCACATCCGGCGACATCAATCATCGAAACTTCTAAAGAACTGCGCAACGATCTTATCGTCATGGCTTCCCATGGTCGTCGCGGACTGAAAGGTATGCTTCTTGGCAGTCAAACCTACGAAGTCCTGACACGCAGCAACACACCGGTTCTAGTGGTAAAATAAAGCCACATCGAAAGGGCCCGAAACTATCGGGCCTTCTTCCTTTTCAGCCAGTCTGGTGACCCGTCGCGCTTTCGATATCGATACGGAAGAAGATCGGTTCAAGTTTGCGTTCGTGTCCGTCCTTCGCGACCGTCTTTATGTATGCCGGTTCCCACCAGGTCGGTTCCGAAGCCATAAGCGCGACGATCGCATTTTTTTCGTCATCACGATCGATTTCCCGATAATGACCGTTCAGCACAACGGTGCGCCAGTTTGTCCGGGATTCGATATGATCGAAAAGAATACAAACTGCATCATTCTTGCGCAGGGCCTCGGTCTTCTGCCCATCGGTGGTAAAAGAATAGAGCGAGCCGCCACTGAACCGGAAACTAAGCGGTACGATAAACGGACGATCGTCGAGAACATAAGCCAGCCGCCCGAGATGGGTATGCTGTATCATGTCCCGGATATCGTATTCCGACATTTCCCTGATCATCATGGCACGCCTCCGCTGTTTGTTTATCTGCCAACAAACTAACATAGGGCGGGCCTACAGCTTTGACTGCAATCAAAACACAAGCAGAGTTAATTTATCAGACGAACAAACGCCCTTCCGCGATCTTGACCGCCGTGCCTCCAATCCTCGCTCCTGTGAGCTGCTGCTTGGCAACGTCCAGTTCGAGACGGATCCGCGAAGGTCGCCCCATCTCCATTCCCTGCTCGATCCACCACTGCGAACTGCCGTCAACAGGTTTGTCGTTCGTCTGAATCATGCCTGCAAAGGCGGCTGCAGCCGAGCCCGTAGCCGGATCTTCATAGACATTCGCCCCCGTTACAAACATGCGCGCATGGAAATTGCTGTCGAACAAAATCGTTTCGCGGCAATAGACGTAAATCGGCAAAGGTCGGCCATCGACGTGTGGGAGGCTTTCGTTCACATAGACCGGGTCAATGGACACTTTTGCTGCGGCAATCAGATTGTGAACCGGCACGAGCAGATAAGGTGTACCCGCGCTCCAGACGCCAGGCACATGGTTCTCAAATCCGATCTCATGTGTACCGAGACCGATCGCAGCAGCAGCCTCTTCTTTCTCGACCTTGACATCAACTCGCTCTGGCAGGCGGGGCAGATCGAACTCGGCGAAGGCGCTATTCTCTCCCAATATCACGCCGCAGCGAACAATACCGACCTTCTCTTCCAGAGCCACGAGCCTGTCGGTCTCATCACCCGTTTTACGACGGCGAGCCAGCGACACGGCAGCCCCCACTGTCGGGTGCCCGGCAAAGGGAAGCTCATAATCAGGCGTGAAGATACGCACTGCCGCTTCATGTGCGGGATTGTTCGGGGGAAAAATGAAAACCGTTTCCGAAAGATTGAACTCGCGTGCGATGGCCTGCATACGCGCATCGGTCAAACCTTCGCTATCATGGACGACAGCCAGCGGATTTCCAGCCAGAGCCTTGTCGGCGAAAACGTCGAAAACCTCATAGAATCTGCCGGAAACGGCGGCGTCATTCATCCCTTATTCTCCCCTCGACCTACACACAAAACCGACTGTGAGGTCGGTTTCACTCCAATGTCTCATGCTTCGCATTGTCTGCGAGCATAGCCAATTTCGCGCCGCTGTCATCTGCAAGTCTGGCCAAGCTTTAGAGATTGTTGAAATGCCAGTCGGCAAATGCTCGCACATAGGACGGTGTTGCGTCTCCCATCGTTCGAGCTGCCTTCACTGGTATGATCTCTGATAGTTCCGGTTCTTCCTCCGCAGAAAGATATCGTTCAATCCGTGATACCAGATCGGTTGACGGCGCATCGAAATAATAACGGCGGAAAAGCGCGATGCTACGGTTTCCTGTCACAAGATTGATCTGTCGCTCCGCACGCGCGTCAAGAAGATCAAGACCCGTTTCCTCGCGAACCTCCCGTTGCCGATTGGCGTCATAATCGACAGCTCCATCGACAATGTCATTATCATCCACCGAGCCTGCCGGAAAATAGACCCTTCCCGCCCCGGCATTTTGTGTGCTCATACGCCCGGCGATCAAATGTCCTTCGCTCGAGACAATCACACCGACACCGAAAATGTGCCACGGACGTTCCTGCGATACGTCATGCCGCCAGTGCATCAGCGTTGCAAAACTGGTGCGCTTGAAGCCAGCCTGAAACACGCCGCCAATCAGTTCTGCGTGTGGTGCCAGATAGAATTCGCCATCGAACAAAGTGGGGTTGGCCGCCCGCTCACGTGTCCAGTTCGAAGCAATCGCTTCGTGGTTATCCACCGTATATGATAAAGGACCGGGCAGCACCCGGACATCGGCACTGTCAATAATGTGGACAGTATTTTCCCGAACCTGCTTCATCGCTCAAACCATGTTCAATGTCACTGCAACCGGACAATGATCGCTTGCTTTCGGGCGATCCCAACCTGTTCTAGGATAACGCTCGATCTGCTGATCAGGTGGAAAAATCGTGCGCCAAGGCTGGCCACGCCGAATGATATTCGGAACCGCCTTCTCATTCTTCTTCGCAAATGAAGGCGATGCCATGATGTAATCAAGCTGGCAAAGATGACGCTCCTGCGGCCCGCGCGTATGGTAAAGCGTCCAGCGGTCCATAACGGGACGACGTTCAACCAGATTGACCGCAAACCCATCGGCTAAGAGCACGTCCAACGCACTTTCTTCTTCAACCATTGGCGTGAACTGATAGCCGTTCCATTCATCGCCCCCGATAATGATCCGCTCACGATAATCATTGAAATCACCACAAATCAGCCAGCGGCGATCTGCAACATTGGATGGTCCGAACTTATCCTCGATGATACGGCGCATGGCGCGCGCCTCTGCGCGTCGCACCGGCAGAGATGCCGTCCGTCCGTCAAATCCGTTGCGCGCGCCCGTCATCGATTTCAGATGCGTAACGAAGAGCGATATGGGCTTCCCGGCAATGCGGATATCCACATTCAGGCAATCCCGCTTGAAGATTCGGTCATGGGGTTCCAGCCCAAGTTCCCCAAGTACGGGCTCGTAGAGGCCAAAATCATTATAGGTTACATAGGCATAGCTGGTGACTTCGTCGACTTCGATGGGCTGCCCGTCCCGAGTCGTATCGCGCATCATGACGGCCACATCAATGCCACGGCTGTCATTGCCATCTATAAGATACTTATGCCGGAAGCCATGTCCTATCATCTTGAAAAGATAGCCATATTCAAACGCATTCAACGCTGCCAGATTATCCACCTCTTGCAGGCAGAGGATATCGGCCCGCGTTTCGGCAATCGCCAGAGCCGTCATCTGGCGTGTGTCGTCTGCGTGCGCCACAGCACGCGCCTGCTCAAGAAGGCGATACTGCGCCTCATCGTTGATTTCGAACAATTGCAGGGTGCGATCCTGGTGCAATTCATTGCGAAAGCCGGAAAAATCAAACCGGCGCATCAGATTTTCGACATTGAAAGTAGCTATGGTAAACATGTCTTCGCAATCTCTCTGCTTGCTGGGCGATTGGCAAGAGGATGATTTCCGAAACCATTAAATTTCTGTCGAAGCGGTGACTTGGATATAAAGTATACCCATATATCGGGAGAACGTTGATTAAAGCGAGCTGAAACGATGCGAAAAATTGTGCGCCTGACGATACTGACAGGACTATTCGTTGCAGGCATTGCAAGTGCGGGTTCAGCCGTCGAACTGCGTAACAGCCAATATCTTCCGTCCCTGAAACCGAGCGGACCGTTGATTATCGGCGGTCAGGCAGGTGCCAATCGCACAGATCCGAGCGCTCGCAACTGCTACGGTTCAACGCTTTGCCGGGAAAGTGGGACTTATATCACCGAACATGGCGTATTGAACTACAAGAACGGCGATGCTTTGCAATATCGACGCACGATGCAGCCACCGACTGCGGGCGCGCGACCTAGCAGCAATCATATCCAGTGGTGTTCAAACCGCTATCGCAGCTATCGGACATCCGACAATACATTCCAGCCGTTGGCGGGTCCCAGAACAGGCTGCAATTCGCCATTCCAGTAAGAAAAAAGCCGGGTCTGAACCCGGCTTTTTATTTCCACCAACCTAGGCGGCAGCGGATTTCGTATGAGCACGTATCAAACGGCCAAGGCGCTTGATGCCTTCATCGATCATCTCATCGTTGGCGCATGAATAGCTGAGGCGCAGCGTGTTGGTACCGCTGCCATCGGCAAAAAATGCTCGCCCCGGAACAAACGCCACTTTCTCGCTATCAATGGATGCAGCAAGTAGCGCTGCGCCATCCATACCTTCCGGCAGCGTGACCCAGATGAACATACCGCCTTCAGGCTTCGTCCAGCTTGTGGTTTCAGGCATATATTTCGCCAGCGCTTCGAGCATCTTGTCGCGACGGTGCTTATAAACCTTGTGCAGCTTCGCGACCTGAGTACCAAAGCCGCTGCTCGCAACACGCTGAATAGCGATCTGGTTGATCGTGGACGAATGAAGGTCCGCAGCCTGCTTCATGAGAACAAGCTTACGAATGACTGGCTTCGACGCAACCACATAGCCGACACGCAAACCCGGAGCCAGCGTCTTGGAGAACGAACCGCAATAGATGGTGCGGGTTTTCTCGATGTCACCGCTGTTGCGGGCAATGTCCAACGCCAGAATTGGCGAAATCGCATCGCCATTGTAGCGAAGATACTGATAGGCCGCATCTTCGATCACCGGAATGTCGAGCTCATCAGCCTGTGCGAGCAGTTTCTCACGACCGGCAAGATCGACGGTTTCCCCTGTCGGGTTACTGAAATCGGCAGACAGATAAGCGAACTTGACCTGACCGCCGGCTTTCTTGGCAGCCTCTGCATAGGATTCCGGCGTGCGATTGCCGTTGATCGCCAGCATATCGTAATTGGGCTCGTAAGCGTTGAAAGCCTGCAGCGCGCCAAGATAGGTCGGTGCGGTCACCAGTGCTGTGTCGGCGGGCGACAAAAACAGCTTGCCCAGATAATCGAGAGCCTGCTGCGAACCCGATGTGATGAACACATTGTCTTCCGTGCAGGGAATGCCAATCTTGGCAAGTTCTCCGACCAACCAGGTGCGCAGCGGCTTGTAGCCTTCCGAAACGGAATATTGCAGCGCTGCGTTGGCTTCTGGACCCGTAAGAATGTCCTTATAGGCTGCCTGGAATTCTTCGTGCGGGAAAAGAGCCGGATCAGGAATTCCGCCCGCAAACGAAATAATATCTGGGCGTTCCAGAAGCTTCAGCAGTTCGCGGATTTCCGATGCGCGCATACGTTTCGAGCGCGTTGCAAATACATTTTCCCAGTCCAACACGGGAAATCTCCTCAATTAGACTATCCGTACATTTTACGGAACTTGTAATAGCTAAGTCTCCTCAAAACTTGGCTATTGGTTGTGAAGCTCTAGCGCACTTTTCGGCAAGCGAGAACAGCTTTTCCCATGCTTCTATGGAATAAAGATATTCGGAATTGTTTTGGGCCTCAAAGTGCACGAAACGAAAAATCTGGCACAGAATTTGGGTTCTTTTCGTTCGCCATGCGCTGACGATCAACCCGGCCATAGAGTGCCAACTACGAAGGGGGCGCAAGAAGCGCCCCCTCTTTTCGAACTTCATCGAGGCCGAAAACCAGATGGCATTCTGGTTCTGGCGCCCATGTCATTTGCAGACAGCCAGAACCTGAACCCCGCCGATTTTAGTTGCGAGCCTTGTCGACAAGCTTGTTCGCTGCGATCCATGGCATCATGCCGCGGAGCTTTTCGCCGACTTCTTCGATCTGGTGGCTATCGTTGTTGCGACGGATGCCCTTGAAGCGAGCAGCACCTGCGCGATATTCCTGCATCCAATCGGAAGTGAACTTGCCAGTCTGAATGTCCTTCAGAACGCGCTTCATTTCTTCCTTGGTTTCAGCAGTGATGATGCGCGGACCAGTGACGTATTCGCCCCACTCTGCAGTGTTCGAGATCGAGTAGTTCATGTTGGCGATACCGCCTTCGTAGATCAGGTCCACGATCAGCTTCATTTCGTGCAAGCACTCGAAGTAAGCCATTTCCGGCGCATAGCCAGCTTCGACCAGAACTTCAAAACCGGTGCGGATCAGTTCAACCACGCCGCCGCAAAGAACAGCCTGCTCGCCGAACAGATCGGTTTCGCACTCTTCCTTGAAGGTGGTTTCGATGACGCCTGAACGACCGCCGCCAACGCCCGAAGCGTAGGAGAGAGCCAGATCATGAGCATTGCCCGAGGCATCCTGATGAATGGCGATGAGGCAAGGAACGCCGCCGCCCTTCTGGTATTCGCCGCGCACCGTATGGCCTGGACCCTTCGGTGCGATCATGACGACGTCAACCGACTTCTTCGGCTCGATGAGGCCAAAATGCACGTTGAGACCATGAGCGAAAGCGATTGCCGCGCCATCACGGAGATTGTCGTGAATGTGTTCCTTGTAGATGTCAGCCTGTAATTCGTCAGGCGTTGCCATCATCATGAGATCGGCCCACTTGGCGGCGTCAGCAACATTCATCACCTCGAAGCCGTCAGCCTGTGCCTTCTTCGCGGTCGCAGAGCCTTCACGAAGGGCCACACGCACGTTAGCGGCACCGGAGTCTTTGAGGTTCAGCGCATGGGCGCGGCCCTGGCTGCCATAACCGACGATAACCACCTTCTTCGACTTGATCAGGTTAACGTCTGCATCCCGATCGTAGTAAACGCGCATTTCCTTATTCCCTTCGTTCAGATTGTTCTTCGGCTTCCTTGCGTCCACCGATGTGATTAGGCCCCATAGAGGGCGAAAAACTGCTTGGTGGCGCGCCGGGCGTCCCGGATGACCACGTCGTCAGTCAGTTCCAGATGGTCGCCAAGCAGCAACCGTATTTGCATGTCCCGGACGACAAGCCCGAAAAACGTGCGAAATGCCTCATCGATATCGTCGAAGGCCAGCAAACGTGCCTCCTGCCCCATATGGAGAATGGGCTTGAGGCGCTTGGCCATGGCCACAGGGCCGTTGGCCAGAACGATATCACCTAATGTGGACTTGCCGGACGCCGCATGGCTGACCGCCAGCCGGTTCAGGGCAATGGAGGTTTTTCCCGACAGCACCAGCAGCCAGTCGCGCGCGAAATGTTCCAGGCTCGAGAAAAGAGATTCCGCATCCAGCTTTTCACGGGTCAGCGGCACGACGCGAACTTTCGATGCCTGCCAGCGAACCATCGCCGTCAACAGACCGTCGCGATCGCCAAACCATTTGTAGAGGCTTTCTTTCGAGCAGTTGGCGGCACGAGCAATACTTGCCGTCGTCAAAGCGCGGTCCCCGCCTTCCACTAGAAGGCGCAACGCCTGCTCCAGAACATCGTTCTGACGCGGCGAAAGAGCCTGCTGCTTTTGAGCCTGCATTTCGTCGCTGGTATCAGTCACGGGTCTTTTCCTCCACCTTGTACCGTACGGTACGGTTCCCAATTCATAATTACTGTTTCTTCAGCGGTCAAGCATGTTTTCAAAAATTACGGTCGCTTAAAGCGGGATTAATTTTCATTGACAACAAATGCAAAAAAGCGCCTCCCCGAAACCGGAAAAGCGCTCTTTAAAACTATCAATTCAGATGAGTTACAGATTCACCTGCGTTCCAATTTCCACCACACGACCGGTGGGAATCTGGAAATATTCGGTCGCGTCCGATGCCGTTCGGGCAAGCAGGATAAACAGCTTGTCCTGCCATAGCGGCAAGCCAGAATGGGCCGATGCCTTGAGCGAGCGGCGCGACAGGAAGAACGACGTCGTCATGATATCGAATTTCCAGCCAAGCTTTCGACAGATACCAAGCGCTCGTGGAATATTCGGTTGCTGCATATAGCCGAAGGTAAGCGTCACCTGCATGAAGCGCTCGTTATATTGGGATACACGCGCGCGGTCGGCACTTGAAACCCATGGCTTCGATGCCGTCACAACCGTCAGTATGACGTTATTCTCGTGCAAAACCTTATAGTGCTTCAAGCTGTGCATGAGCGCAGTGGGAGCGCTTTTAGGGTCGCCTGTCAGAAACACAGCCGTGCCCGGCACGATGGTCGGCGGACGTTTGGTCATTTGTTGGACGATCAAATCCAGTGGAACTTCGGCCTTGCGGGTCTTGTTAAAGAGATGCCGCGTTCCGCGCACCCAGGTCCACATGATGAGAACAAGTATCGCGGCAATACCAATCGAAGCCCAACCACCCTCATGGACTTTGATGATATTTGCACCGAAGAACATAATATCGATGATCAGGAAGCCAACAATAATCGGCAGGGCGCGGCTCACGCGCCAATTCCAGATGCGTGTCATCACGATATAGAGAAGGACCGTCGTGACCAGCATGTTGCCGGTAACTGCAATGCCATATGCAGCGGCCAGATTGCTGGACTTCTCGAACCCGAGCACCAGAATAACCACCGCCAGCCCCAGAAGCAGGTTGACGCGCGGAATATAAATCTGGCCGTGCAGCTTTTCCGAGGTGTGCTGGATTTCAAGGCGCGGCAGAATGTTGAGCTGAACGGCCTGACGTGCCACCGAATAAGCGCCCGTAATAACTGCCTGGCTAGCGATAACAGTCGCTGCAGTTGCCAGCAGGACCATGGGCAACAGCGCGAAGCTCGGCATCATCTGGAAGAATGGCAATGCAGCGGCTTCGCCATGTGAAAGGATGAAGGCTGCCTGTCCAAAATAGTTGAGCAGAAGGCATGGGAACACGATCCAAAGCCATGCGCGAACGATTGGCTTGCGTCCAAAATGACCGAGATCGGCGTAAAGAGCCTCGGCACCGGTCATTGCGAGGAACACGGCACCAACCGTGATAAAGGCAATGCCCGGGCTGATCATCAGAAAGCGTACAGCATAATAGGGATTCAGCGCCACCATCACCGTAGGATCATCGAAAATATGCCAGAGACCCGACGCACCCAGCGCCAAAAACCACAATGCCATAATCGGCCCGAAGACGATGGCCACCTTGCCAGTGCCGAGTTTCTGCACCGAAAACAGCGTCACAAGAATGACGACAGTTATGGGAACGACGAACGGAGTAAGATCAGGAGCGACAATCTCAAGGCCTTCCATCGCCGATAGAACGGAGATTGCGGGCGTGATGACCGCGTCGCCGAAGAACAGCGCCGCACCGCAGATGCCTACCCCCAAGATAAGGTCAGGCCGGCCTTTCAACGCACCTCTGACAAGAGCCATCAGCGAAAGAATGCCACCTTCACCGTTGTTATCAGCACGCAGAACAAACAGCACATACTTGATGGTCACAACCAGCGTCAGGGCCCAGAAGATCAGAGAAACAACGCCCAGAATGTCACTGCGGGCGAGAATGCCATCGCTCGCCGCCGCATGAAGGGCTTCACGAAAAGCATAGATGGGGCTGGTGCCGATGTCACCGTAGACAACGCCCAGCGCCCCAAGCACCAGCGTTTTCATGCTCTCATTGTGCTGTTCGGCATCTTCAGCAAAAGCGACGCTTTCAGGAACACCAACGGCAGGCATAGCGGCCTGTGTGGGCGTGTCATTGCCATTTAGCTCGCCGCTCATATGCAGGCACCTCGCAACTTCCTGAAAAGATTCTGGCTGGAGTTACTGGAGATCGATTTCAGATAATGAGTGTATTCGCAAAAAGTTGCGAATTGCCGCATCGCCGCCGCACCGTTGCCCAAATCAGCTTTATTCATAAGCGTGGTATCGATTGAACGTAGCAATTCGTCCGAATGCAACCGCAATAGAACTGCCTCGGCGCAGAAAGCAGACGTCGGAAAACTGCTTCAATGCTTCCCTCATACGATCCTGCGTCCCCCCAACGCATCTGAATAGTGGCGGACGCCTAAAGCTTGTCTCACCCGAATGCAAATGCGCTTTTTGCAAAGCTTCAACCCGAGCCATGCACCAAGCGCATTGACTAACATCTTATGCCAATGCCGCTATATAACGGCTTACAGTTACCGGCATTCCATACATGAGTGCATCGGCGGTCAATCCATGTCCAATGGAAACTTCACTCAACTGAGGGATACGTTTTACCAGCGCCGGCAGGTTGTCTACTGTAAGATCATGCCCCGCATTGATATCGAGGCCTAGCGCCGTAGCGGCATTTGCAGCCTTCTCCAGTCGATCCAGTTCACGTATTGCGGCTGCCGGGTCATCATAGGTCGCACCATAAGGGCCGGTATAGAGCTCCACACGGTCCACACCGATAGCAGCTGCGCGTTCGTATCCAAGCGGATCGGGGTCGGCGAACAATGACACCCGCATTCCGCCTGCTTTCAAACGGGCCACGATAGGAGCCAGAAAGTCAGATTTCGACACGAAATCCCATCCATGATCCGAAGTCGCCTGTGTTGGATCATCAGGAACGAGCGTCACCTGCTCAGGCTGATGTTTCTCCACCAGATCGAGAAATGCTTCGCTTGGAAAACCTTCGATATTGAACTCCGCCTGCGGAAACTCGTCATCGATCAAAGCGCGTATATCACCCAGATCGGAAAACCGGATGTGACGCTGATCGGGACGCGGATGCACTGTCAATCCCGCAGCGCCTGCTGCAAGCGCAGCGCGGCCCAGACCGGTAACGCTTGGCCAAGGCAAATCACGCCGATTTCGCAGCATCGCAACAGCGTTGAGATTGACCGATAATTTCGCAGGCATTGGCGACTCCCGGATAGATATTCCGCTTTATAACGCCTGCCACGAAAAAATGTGAGTGCTTTGCCGTCGCACCGCAGCCGCAATCCCCAACCATGAAATCTGCCTGCAACAAACTGGGTTTGCATAGTTTTTCCAGTTCGCATCAATTTGGAGACTGTCCGCAACCTTTGCCCCCGCTTCGACGTTTAAATCTGATCAATGATGGAGGTCTATGATGCGAAATGAGGACATACCCGTCATTCGCCGCATTCCAACAAACCGGGAAGACGTTTTTGCTTTTGCAATTGAAGGACATCTCGACGATGCGTCATTGGAGAACCTCTACGGGCTTCTCGACGCAGCTTACGAAACGCATGAAGAAATTGACCTCCTGATCCGTCTCACCGGATATGAAGGTTTCGACTGGACGGCCGCTTTCTCGGAAAGCATGTTGTCCATGCGCTCCAAATCCCTGAAAAAGCTCCGACATTATGCAATCGTCGGTGGCCCCTTGTGGATACAAGCCAGCATAACTCTCATGCAGCCTTTCCTGTCCATAGAGCTTCGCGCTTTCGAAGCAGACGAAGAAAACGAGGCCTGGGAATGGCTGAGCGCCCGACCGACAGACGAATAATTATTTTACAATGGTCAAACGTTCGGCAGCCCGCGTGATCGCCGTATAAAGCCACCGCTCACGCGTATCGCGAAACGCAAAACTTTCATCGAAGAGTACGACTTCATCCCATTGGGAGCCCTGTGCCTTGTGCACAGTTAAAGCATAACCGTAATCGAAATCGTCGTAGCGTTTTTTGGTCTGCCACGGAATTTCACTGTCGGGGTCTTCGAACTGCGCCTTCAGCAGCTTGATCTTCGCCACACCGCGATCATCATCCTCAGGTGTAACCAGCAGATTGATACCGGGCTTCACCGTTTCCTTGGACGATGTCATCACCTTCCAGAGCGATCCGTTGAGAAGTCCCTTGGCAGGATCGTTGCGTAGGCAAACCAGTTTGTCGCCAGCCTGCGGGTAATCAGCAGTAAAGCCTTTTAGCTCCCGAAGGCGCTGGTTATAGCGGCGGCGCGTCCGGTTGGTACCGACGAGCACCTGATCGGCGGCTAACACCATCTCCTGATTGACGTCGCCTTTTCCGATAACCTTTGCAGCGCCATGGTCACCATAAGGAAGTTCACGCCCTTCCCGCACATCAAGCGCCATACGGATGATAGGATTGTCCTGCGCCTGACGATGAATCTCGGTCAGAAGATAATCCGGTTCGTGTTCCGTGAAAAAGCCGCCGCCGGAAATCGGCGGCAACTGCCCCGGATCGCCAAGAACGAGGATGGGCGTGCCGAAACTCATCAAATCCCGCCCCAGCGCCTCATCGACCATGGAACATTCGTCCACGACGATCATCGCGGCTTTGGCGACAGGGCTCTGCCGGTTAAGCGAGAAGGTCGGCGCGATGGAAGTCTTGCCAGTCGTTTCGTCCTCAATCGCTTCTTCGCCACGTGGGCGATAGATCAGCGAATGAAGCGTGCGTGCGTTGCTAGCGCCTTTCGAGCGCAGCACCTGTGCCGCCTTGCCGGTAAAGGCCGCAAACTGCACATCGCCATCCACATGCTCGGCAAAATAGCGGGCGAGCGTCGTCTTGCCCGTACCCGCATAGCCGAACAACCTGAAAATAGGGCTGCGGCCGTCTTTGAGCCACTGCCCGACGGCCTTCAGCGCCTGATCCTGTTCCGGTGAAAACTGCATGATCCTTTCAGACAGGATTCGCCGCCCGAAAACAAGATCAAACCGTGATCAAACGGTTTTGCTCACCAGTGCTGCAAGTCTGTCGAGATCGACATTGCCACCACTGACGATCACCCCTACACGCTTACCTTGCAGCTTCGACGCCATCTGTCGTGCGCCAGCAAAAGCGAGACAGCCTGTCGGTTCGACCACCATTTTCATCCGGCTGGCGAAGAATTTCATGCCGTCAACCAGTTCATCGTCGCTAACGGCCAGAATATCACGAACAGTTTCGCGGATTATGGCAAAGGTCATGTCGCCAAGAGCTTGCGTCTGGGCGCCGTCCGCCAAGGTCTTCGGCACGTCGATGTGCACAATCTTGCCGGAGCGGAGCGACTGCTGGCCATCATTTCCGGCCATCGGCTCGACACCGTAGACGTCGCATTCCGGCGACAAGGCTTTTGCCGCTAGCGCTGAACCGGCCAACAGGCCACCACCGCCAAGACAGACAAACAGGGCATCAAGGGGACCGGTTTCCTCAATCAATTCCTTTGCCGCAGTTCCCTGCCCCGCAATTATATCAGGATGATTGAATGGCGGAATGAGGGTCAGCCCACCCTCTTCGGCCAGGCGCTTCGAAAGCACATCGCGGTCTTCTTCATAGCGGTTATAGGTAACAACCTTCGCGCCATAGCCTCGCGTTGCATCAAGTTTCGCGCGCGGCGCATCCTCAGGCATGATGATGGTCGCGCCAATACCGAGCAGTTTTGCCGCAAGCGCGATCGCCTGCGCGTGATTACCGGACGAAAAAGCCAACACACCTCGCGCTTTTTGCTCATCCGTAAACCGCGACAGAGCATTGAAAGCACCACGAAATTTGAAGGCACCGATGCGCTGGAAGTTCTCGCATTTGAAAAAGAACTGAGCGCCGGTTTCGCGGTCGATAGTTGACGACGTGAACACCGGCGTATGGTGCGCGTATCCTTCGATCTGCTTTGCGGCCGAAATAACATCATCATAAGTTGGAAGCTGGTTCATCATTCGCCTCTTCATTCTCTATTTCAGCATCGGCCATAGGCTCAGAACGAGCAGCAGGGCCATGATAAGGTTGAACCATTTCAATCGAACAGGATCGGAAAGCCAGTTGCGCAGCAATGTGCCAAACCCTGCCCAGACCGAAACGCTCGGCAAATTCACAATCGCGAAGGCGGAGCTGACCAGGAGCACGGCGACATAATAGTTGTCGTGATTGGCATAGGTGGCAATTCCCGTGATCGCCATTACCCAGGCTTTCGGATTGACCCATTGGAATGCCGCTGCCTGCAAGAAAGTCATTGGCTCAGCTTTATCTCGATGCTTTGCCTCTCCGATGGAACGCGACATAGCAATCTTCCAGGCAAGGTAAAGCATATAGGCGCCACCAGCGAATTTCAGCGCGGCATAGAATGACGGCACCGTTTCGATCAAAGCGCCGAGCCCGAAGCCGATCGCAAGCAGCAACACGAAGAAGCCCACACCGATTCCCAGCATATGTGGGATCGTTCGACGGAAACCAAAATTTACGCCTGATGCCAGAAGCATGAGATTATTTGGCCCCGGCGTAACGGACGACACGAAGGCGAAGACAAGAAGCGCCAGAAAAATTTCAACAGACATAGGACGGCCCCAATTTATGGGGACAAATTAGCTCAATAAAAAACCGGCACAATCGAAACATTGTGCCGGTTTTCAAACATATTGTATCGATTTCAGTTGAAAGCTTTTACATGCCTTCCGGGCCACGGTTCATAGCTGCAACACCCGTACGGCAGGTCTCAACCAGTCCGAGTGGCTTCATGATCGAGATGAACTGATCAATCTTGGCAGTCTTCCCGGTGATCTCCAGGATGAAGTGATCCGTCGTCGCATCAACCACCTTGGCCTTGAACGCGTCGGCAAGACGAAGCGTTTCCGCCCTCGCCTCACCTTTGCCGGCAACCTTCACCAGTGCCAGTTCACGTTCAACCGGACGGTCGTGGCCCAGCTCAGAGGCGCGATGGCTGAGATCTACGACGCGGTGAACCGGAACAATCCGGGCCAGCTGGTGGCGGATCTGGTCAAGCACGTGCGGCGTGCCGCGCGTCACGATCGTAATGCGCGACAGGTGCTTTTCATGCTCGGTTTCCGAAACCGTCAGGCTTTCAATATTGTAGCCACGTCCGGAGAAAAGACCGATCACACGGGCAAGGACACCCGGCTCATTGTCGACGAGTACCGCAAGCGTATGCGTTTCCGGCGTTTGCGTTTCGGCTGCAATGAAATAGGCCGATCCGGAAGCTAGGTTCTGTGCATTCATGATTTCTTTCCTCCGGATCAGACGAGCGCGCGGCCCTTGGCATCGATGGCGTTGGCGACAGCTTCATCCGTTGCTTCATCCGGCAACAACATTTCGTTATGCGCCTTACCCGATGGGATCATTGGGAAGCAGTTGGCGAGATTTGCCACGCGGCAATCGAAAATAACCGGCTTGTCGATGTCGATCATTTCCTGAATGGCGGCATCGAGGTTGCCCGGCTTGTCACAACGGATACCATGTGCGCCATAGGCTTCAGCCAGCTTCACGAAATCCGGCATCGCCTCGGTATATGAGTGCGACAGGCGATTGCCATGCAGGAGCTGCTGCCACTGGCGCACCATGCCCATATACTGGTTATTCAGGATGAATATCTTGATTGGCGCATTGTGCTGGATGGCAGCCGACATTTCCTGAATGCACATCTGGATCGAGGCATCGCCCGCGATATCGATAACCAGTGCATCAGGGTGTGCGATCTGTACTCCGAGCGCTGCCGGCAGTCCGTAACCCATGGTGCCGAGGCCACCAGAGGTCAGCCAGCGGTTCGGTTCCTCGAAGCCATAGAATTGCGCAGCCCACATCTGGTGCTGACCAACTTCCGTGGTGATGTAAGTCTTCCGATCCTTGGTCAGTTCATAAAGCCGCTGAATTGCATACTGCGGCATGATGACGTCCTTGTTCGGCGCATAGGCGAGCGAATTGCGGGCACGCCAGCGATCGATCTGTTCCCACCAGGCACCGATTGCCTGCTTTTCCGGCTTCTTGTCAGAGGCACGGAACTGCCGAACAATATCTTCCAGAACATGCGCAACATCGCCGATGATCGGAACATCAACGCGAACGCTTTTGTTGATGGAGGATGGGTCGATATCGATATGAATTTTCTTCGAGTTCGGAGAAAATGCGTTCAGACGTCCGGTAATACGGTCATCGAAACGGGCACCGACGCACAGCATGACATCGCAGTCATGCATGGTCATGTTGGCTTCGTAAGTGCCATGCATACCGAGCATGCCGAGCCAGTTCTTGCGGGAGGCCGGATAGGCGCCCAGCCCCATCAGCGTGGATGTGATCGGGAAATTGCTGATCTCAACCAGCTCGCGCAGCAGACGGGAAGCTGCCGGGCCGGAATTAATCACACCGCCGCCAGAATAGATGACGGGCTTCTTTGCATTGACGAGCAGACGAACGGCGTCCGAAATTGCCTGCGCCTTGCCGTCGAGAACCGGACGGTAGCTGGTGCGCGGCGCGGTTTCCGGTGGCGTGTAAATACCCTTGGCGAACTGGATATCCTTCGGAATGTCGACCACAACGGGACCGGGACGACCGGTGGAAGCGACATGAAAGGCTTCGTGCAGGATGCGCGCCAGATCGTTGACGTCCTTCACCAGCCAGTTGTGCTTGGTGCAGGGGCGCGTGATACCAATCGTATCGCATTCCTGAAACGCATCGGAGCCGATCAGCGTTGTCGGAACCTGACCGGAAATGCAAACCAGCGGAATGGAATCCATCAGGGCATCCTGCAGCGGCGTAACTGCATTGGTCGCACCCGGACCGGAGGTAACAAGCATCACACCGACTTTGCCGGTCGAACGCGCATAGCCTTCCGCAGCGTGTCCTGCGCCCTGCTCGTGTCGGACCAGAACGTGCTGAACCTTGTCCTGCTGGAACAGTTCGTCATAGATCGGAAGCACAGCGCCGCCGGGATAACCGAAGATGCTCTCCACACCCTGATCGATCAAAGCCTGAATGACCATTTCTGCGCCGGTCATTTCGCGTGGATTGCTTGCTTCCTGCGTTTCTGCGGCGTTTGCGTCCGCCTCACGTTTACCTGCAGTCATTGTTCTCTTCCCGTCGTCTGCATTTCATTTCTGATTTGGATAATAAAAAAGGCCCCCGAGGGAGCCTGTCTTTCGCACATGGGAGCTTTCGCCGGATGGTTACACCATCCTGCCCATGCGCGCCCGTACCACAAGAATAATAATCGTGTTCATGGTGGCGGACACTAATAGCCGGATTTGGCGTCGTCAACGCATAAATACATCGCCCGCGATATTTTCTTAGGCTCACCCGCCCCAAACGATAACTTTATTTCAACGGAAGATTCTTATCCTGACGCGAAACCTCCTGTTGAAAGTTGGGGCGGAGTGGGCAGCATGAGCGAAATCGGGGACAGTTCCAACGCGCGCGAACAGAGCGAATATGTGCAGCGCAATCGCACGGAAGGCTATGTCATCCAATGCGATGGCGAGAGTGCCATCGTCTCAGCGCTATCAGGCCCCTCTTCGGCAGCATCTGACGATTATTGGGCCGTAGGCCAGCTTATATCCATTCAGGCAGGCGACAATCGCGTCGTGGGACTCATCCGCAACGTGCTTGTTCCCGGTGATGTCTGGATACGCGGCGGTGACAACACGCTCCATGTCCATGTCGAGTTTCTGGGTGAAGTTCGCGTGCAACCGACCGGGCAGACCACTTTCAACGGCGGTATTTCGCAGTTTCCCCATCCCGGCGCTATTGCTCACCGTATCCGCGCCACCGACCTTGCCGCCATTTATGCGCAAACAGGTCACAGCAGCGTTTCAATCGGTACACTCACGCAGGACGCAACCGTTCCGACTTACATATCGGTCGATGATCTTATCTCCCGACATTTCGCTATCGTCGGCACAACGGGCGTCGGCAAATCGAGCGCAGTCATCCTGCTGCTACGCCGGATCGTCGCCGAAAAGCCCAATCTGCGTGTGCTCATTCTTGATCCACACAATGAGTTCGCGAGCGCATTTCCCGATCTGGCCGTGGCGGTCGATCAGACGAATATCGAACTGCCATTCTGGATGCTGCGGCTGGATGAATTTGCAGATGTGATCTTTCGCGGGCGCGCGCCGGACCCGATGGAACTCGATATATTGCGTGATCTGGTTCAGCTAGCCCGCGAAAAAATGCAGGGCACAGAACTGTCAGCCGCGAAAACATTGCGACGGCAGCTTGCCGACCGCCAGAGCGTCAGCGCCGACACTCCCATCGCCTACCGTCTGCTTGACCTGATAGCCCTCATCGATGAGCGTATGGGTCTCCTCGACAGCAAGGCGGAACGTCCCTATCTGCGCAGCCTCAAAGCTCGGCTTGAATCGATCTCTGCCGATCCCCGCTTCCGTTTCATGTTCGCTGTAACTGGCGGCTCGGAAACAATGCGACAGGCCATTGGCCGGATTTTTCGCATCCCGCTGAACGGAAAACCCATCTGCACATTCCAGCTTGCAGGCTTACCATCCGAGGTTGTCAACGCTGTTGCTTCCGTCTTGTGCAGACTGGCATTCGATATCGCCCTTTCAAGTGAGGGCAGCCTACAGACACTGGTAATCTGCGAGGAAGCCCACCGCTATATTCCAACCGACCGCGACGCCGGGTTCTGGCCGACAAGGCAGGCAATATCCCGAATTGCCAAAGAAGGTCGAAAATACGGTTCCTATCTCGGAGTTATAAGCCAGCGCCCCGGCGAGCTTGATCCAACGATCCTCTCACAGTGCAATTCGATTTTTGCGATGCGGCTCGGTAATGAACGTGATCAGGAAATCATCAAAGGTGCCATTCGCGGCGGCGCACAGAGCATGGCAGGCTTCCTGTCATCCATCGCCAACCGCGAAGCGATAGCCTTCGGCGAAGCCTTCTCAACACCGATGCGTCTCACATTCGAAACCATCCCACCTCATCAGCTTCCCGGACGCAGCAGAAGCGAGAGCGCTCTTTCCAGCTGGCGCAACGACGAAAAGATATCCCTCGACCGTATCGTTGAAAAATTACGTGCTTTTGAGAACAGTTCACAGACGGAACCGGTGGACCAACTCGGAGACGAGGATAATCTGTGGGGCAGCCCAGTCTCCACCAGTCGCCGTGATCAAGCGCCTACCGACGAAGCTTACCATCGCTCATCTTCTTCGCCGAGGCCACAAACATCACTCAGTCTCGACACAAAACAGAGTATTGAGAAGATGGGCGAACTGGTGCGCAGCTTTCGCAAGGATCGCGAGCGCTAGATAGTGTAGCGAATCCGAAAATCCTATCAGCCTGAAGCTAGGCGCAGACGCGGTTACGGCCCATATTCTTCGCGGCATAGAGCATCTTGTCAGCGCGACGATAGAGATCTTTCGAGGTCTCGCGCCGATCCCATATCGCAAGACCGATACTGACGGTAACGCCAAGCTTTTCATCGCCAAGATCGATTTCGAGCGTCGATATGGCCTTGCGAATACGATTAGCAAGCTTGATCATCAATTCCGCGTTCATGTTCGGCGCAAGGACTGCGAACTCCTCGCCACCAAGCCGGGCGACAACATCATGATACCGTGTATAGTCCTTGAGACACCGCGCCACCTCCTGCAGCACGACATCGCCAATGTCATGTCCGTAGGTATCGTTCACGGCCTTAAAGTGATCGAGATCGATAATCATCAGTCCGACAGGCCGCTGTATACGGTCGAACTGGACCAGATATTCCTTTAGCGCCTCGTCGAAATAGCGCCGGTTCTGCATACCGGTCAGGCTGTCCGTCAGCGCGGCATGTTCGAGGGTCTGCGACCGTTCGGAAAGATCCTGCGTGATGACCTGCAGTTTGCCGTGGTCCAGCGCATCGGTGCGAATTTGGGGATAGATCAGGAACAACCCGCAAGCGATTGTCGCAATCAGCACCCAGATTGTGACGTGGTTCAGTTGGTCGAGTCTCGAAACCAGCTCATAGGCGTTTGCATCAAGAGGCAATGTCTGCAATTGTCCGATGTCGACACGAGCTTGATAAAGCAACAGCCCGATACCGAACATCAAAACAATCAGAATAAAAAATGCCCGTTCCGATTTATGAAACCGCATAGCCCGCGCCCACCTCTCCTGTTTCAGAGAGTGCCAGCGAGTTATTTCGTTGTCGTTAATTGAGCGAAGGCATCATCGGAATTTGCGTGCGTGCACCAGCGATCATCAAGCTGATTTCGAAACCAGGTCGACTGACGCTTTGCATATTGCCGGGTGGCGATAACCGAACGTTCAATGGCTTCTTCCCGCGACATCGAGCCTTGCAAAAATGCCGTGATTTCACGCACACCGATGGCCTTCATTGCCGGCAATGCCGGGTCGAGATCAAGCACCAGCAATGCCTTCACTTCGTCAATCGCACCATTGTCCCACATCAGGGCAAACCGCCGGTCAATACGTTCTGAAAGCCATGTCCGGTCCGGCAGCAAGACGATCTTGCGGGCGCTATCATCGTCTACCAGTGCCTGCCCTTTCGTCTGTTGCCACGCAAGAAGCGACTTTCCGGTGCCCTCAAAAACCTCCATCGCCCGAACGATGCGCTGGCCGTCGAAGGGTCGAAGGGTTGCGGCCATATCCGGGTCACGTTCGCTCAGAAGCCGGTGAAGAAGTTCCGGACCGTCCGTCTCCATACGTCCTCGCCAATAGGCGCGAACATCACCCGGCACCTCTGGCATCTGCGACAGTCCACCGAGAAGCGCTCTGAAATAAAGCCCCGTCCCGCCAACAAAGATCGGGGTCCTGTGCTTCATGGCAGGTTGCGTTAGCAGGGCAGCTACATCATCCAGCCATCGTCCGGTCGAATAGGACGTCGATGGCGCGACATGTCCATAGAGATGATGTTCTGCCGCAGCGAGATCCGCTTTGTTCGGCCGCGCAGTCAGAAGGTCAAGAACATCGTAAACCTGCATGGAATCAGTGTTCACGATGAAACCGCCGGTCTCATGAGCCATGCGAATGGCAAGTGCCGACTTGCCGCTGGCCGTCGGGCCAGCTATCAGGATTGCATTCGTGATCGCACCCTCATTCATCGTCGGAATTGCTCTCCATGTCCCAACAGGTTTCTCTCGTCGCCACTTTGATTGCCAATCCGGCCAAGGCCTCGCTTGCATCAGCGCTTGGGATTAAAGCCTCAGCGGCAGTGAATGCAACTGGACTCTATTGGCTGGCCGACAACATTGCCTGCGACATTGCGCTTCCATCGGGGATCAGCAGCGAAGAAGCCGAAACCCTGCTGCGCCATTCGCTTGAGGGCGCGCCGGTCGACGTGGTGGTGCAGGAACAGGAGCACCGACGCAAGAAAATTCTGATTGCCGACATGGATTCCACGATGATCCAGCAAGAGTGCATCGATGAACTGGCAGAGGAAGCCGGGCTGCGCGAGCATGTGGCTGCAATCACCGCGCGCGCCATGAACGGCGAGATCGCTTTCGAACCAGCCTTGCGCGAGCGGGTCGCCTTGTTGAAAGGTCTGCCGCTCAACGTAATCGACAAGGTCATTTCAACCCGCATTACACTGATGCCCGGCGGGCCGGAACTCGTGCGCACCATGCGTAAACATGGCGCTTACACGGCGCTTGTGTCTGGTGGCTTCACCTCATTCACCCAGCGTATCGCCGAAATGATCGGCTTCAACGAAGAACGTGCGAACAGGCTGATCGACGATGGCTTGCATCTGACCGGCCTTGTCACAGAACCAATTCTGGGCCGGGAAGCCAAGGTCGAGAAACTCGTGGAAATTGCCGATCGTCTTGGCCTCACACCGGATGACGCAATTGCGGTGGGTGATGGAGCGAACGATCTCGGCATGATCCAGCTTGCAGGCACCGGCGTCGCACTCCACGCAAAGCCGACCGTAGCTGCGCAGGCCAGAATGCGGGTTGACCATGGCGACCTGACCGCTCTCCTCTATATTCAGGGCTATCGAAAGACGGACTTCGTTCAATGATCATGCTAGAAACGCCACGCCTCATCATCCGGAACTGGGAAGATCGCGACCGCGACCTGTTCCATGTCATCAATTCCGATGAAGAAGTCATGCGTTTCTTTCCCTTTCGCAGAAATCGCTCGCAATCGGATGAACTGTTCGACCACCTCCGGAAGATGATTTCTGAAACGGGTCTCGGTTTCTATGCGCTGGAAGAAAAAGAAGAAGGTCAGTGCATCGGTTTCGCCGGTCTCGCCCGCACTGACCTTGAACCTTATTTACCGGATGGCACCGTTGAAATCGGCTGGCGGCTGGCCACGCCTTTTTGGGGCAAAGGCTATGTGACCGAAGCGGGCAAAGCGCTGATCGAATATGCTTTCGGCACCCTTGGCCTCACCGAAGTGGTTTCCTTCGCCGTCCATAATAATGAGCGGTCTACAGCCGTCATGCGCCGCATCGGCATGATCCGCGATCCGTCGAGCGATTTCGACCATCCCCGCGTGCCGGATGAAACTCCGCATTTGAAGCTTCATTCGGTCTACCGCATTCAAGCAGCCTGACCGGCTACCCAGCCCGAAGACCATGCCCACTGGAAATTATAGCCGCCGAGCCAGCCGGTAACATCGACGACTTCGCCGATGAAAAACAGGCCGGAAACGGATTTGGCTTCCATGGTCTTGGAGTCGAGATCGCGCGTATCGACCCCTCCAAGCGTAACCTCCGCCGTACGATAGCCTTCCGAACCGGCGGGCTTGATGCGCCAGTCGTTTATCGCGGCCTCGACACGGAGAAACATCTTGTCCGACATATCCGCCAGATGACCGGTCGCACCAATTTCCTCGGCTATGGTTTGCGCAAGTTTCCTCGGAAGATAAAGCGCCAGTGCGGTCTGCAATGCCTGCTTGCCGTTCTGTTTGCGCTGCTCACGCAGGGCTTCGAAAATGTCCGTCTCCGGTAGCATCGCAATGCGGATTTCATCTCCTTCACGCCAGTAGGAAGAAATCTGCAGGATCGAAGGGCCACTGATACCGCGATGTGTAAAAAGCATCGCTTCGACAAATTTCGTTTTGCCGCAGGAGACAACGGCATCGACGGCAACACCGGCCAGCGGTTTCAGCCGCTCGAGTGTGTTGGGTTCAAACGTCAATGGCACCAGTGCCGGTCGTGTTTCGACAATCCGCAATCCAAATTGTGTCGCGATATCGTAGCCGAAGCTTGTAGCTCCCATCTTCGGGATAGATTTCCCGCCACAGGCCACGACAAGTGATCGACAGCTAACAGGTCCATCCGTTAGCTGAAGCGTAAAACCATGTGCGGATTTTTCGACCGAACTGACACTGCAACCAAGCTTTAGTCGCGCACCATGGCGCTTCATTTCCCCCAGCAACATTTCAATTATCTGCAACGCCGAGCCATCACAGAAGAGCTGCCCGAGTGTCTTCTCGTGATAGGCGATCCGATGACGTTCCACGAGCGCAATGAAGTCGCGCTGCGTGTAGCGGCTCATAGCAGAGATACAAAAATGCGGGTTCTGCGAGAGATAATTTTTCGGACTTGCATGAAGATTGGTGAAATTGCAGCGACCACCGCCCGATATGCGGATTTTCTCACCGGCTGCCTTTGCGTGATCCACGACCAGCACGGAACGCCCGCGTTTGGCCGCCTCGATGGCACACATCATGCCTGCCGCGCCAGCGCCTATGACCACAATATCGACTGTTTCCAACTCACCCTACTCCGAATGGCGCCGGTCCATAGCATACCGGAGGCGAATGAAACAGAAGGCTCTGCCATTTCGAACGACAAATAAGGGAGTGCTCGAATCTCTTTCTACGGTTCTGGCGCCAAGTGATTCAAACCGCAAAACAAAACGGCATTGCAGATTTCCCTGCAATGCCGCTTCAGCAGTACATTCAATTGAGGATCAATTGATCCGGACAGTCACGAAACGCAGTTCCCCCGAACGAGAAGCCAGCATCATAAGTGCATTCTTGCGTCCTTCGCGGCGCAGCGCATCAATGCGCTTCTTCACGTCTTCTGGCGTCTTCACGTTCACCTGCCCGATATCGACGATAACATCGCCGGTTTCGATACGCTTCTCTCCAGCAGCTGAACCAGGAGAGACGTAAAGAACAGCAACACCTTCTACATCTTCGGCAATGCCAAATTCTCCGCGAACATCGTCATTCAGCTCGCTGAGCTTCATTCCAAGAACGCTCGGGGTAGCGTCACTCTTCTGTTCTTTTTTTGACGTATCCGGCGTTTCCACACCTTCATCACCGCCCTCGCCCTCGGGTAGCGGAGCCTGATCTTCCGTCGCAGCTTCGGTGCTCTTGTCATCCTCGACCAGACGTCCGAGCTTGACCTTCACCGTCTTTTCCTCACCCTGACGAACGACGACAATCTCGACTTCCTTGCCAACCGGGGTTTCTGCAACCAGTCGCGGCAGATCGCGGGCGGTATCGACCGGCTTGCCTTCGTAGCGGATCACGACATCTCCGGCTTCAATGGCCTTGTTGTCGACGCCGGAATTTTCGATCAACCCGGCAATCAGCGCGCCCTTGGCTTCCTTCAGTCCAAGGCTCTGAGCGATATCCTCGGTAACAGGCTGGATACGCACACCAAGCCAGCCACGGCGAACTTCACCGAACTCCTTGAGCTGGTCGATAACACCCACAGCCATTTCCGCAGGGATGGCAAAGCCGATACCGATAGAGCCGCCCGAGGGCGAGATGATTGCAGTGTTGATACCGATCACCTTGCCATCCATATCGAACAGCGGCCCACCGGAATTGCCACGGTTGATGGCCGCATCAGTCTGGATGAAGTCATCATAGGGACCGGAATTGATATCTCGCTTGCGGGCCGAAATAATGCCCGCAGTCACCGTTCCACCGAGACCGAACGGGTTGCCAATTGCGAGGACCCAGTCGCCGATACGCGCCTTTTCCGAATTACCGAACTCGACGGCCTTCAGCTTGTGCTTGGACGGATCCACCTTGAGGATCGCCAGATCGGTCTTGATGTCCTTTCCGACCAGTTCCGCTTTCAGCTTGGACCCATCATTGAAATTGACTTCGATCTCATCCGCATCGGCGATAACGTGATTGTTCGTTACGATGAAGCCCTTTTCGGCATCGATGACGAAGCCGGAACCCAGCGACTGGACCTTGCGTGATTCATCGCCCTGCGCGCCGCCCTTGTCACCGAAGAAGTCCTTGAAATATTCCTGGAACGGAGAGCCTTCCGGCACCTGCGGCATCGGAACCGCACCGTCACCTTCGCCATCTTCCTTGACGGTCTGTGAGGTCGAGATGTTCACCACTGCATCTAGCAGCCCTTCGGCCAGATCGGCAACAGAAGCCGGCCCCTGAGCCGCGATTGCCGGAGGTGTTCCTACCGAAAGAGTGCCAGCGACGGTCATCGCCCCCAATGCCACGGTTGCGAAAAGGGTGCGAGCAAATCCCGCCTTTGGTGCAATTACCATGAAGCCCTGCTCCGTTCCTGTCTGCTTGCAGTCGTTTGATTAGCGATAGATGTACTAAGGCTTGATCGCTGCAAAATACGGCCTGTTTACGGCCCCGCATAGACTACAGACAATAAATAACAGAAGGAAAGCGGCTTATCCCCTGACAAGCCAAACAATGCCGACGCCGATTGCGAGCGCTGCAATCCCGGCAATGCGCAACATGTTCTCCGGCGTCTCACTCGCTTCACGAGCAAGCTTCTTCGCCAAGGAAGGAAAGCCGCCGTAGAGCAGCCCTTCGAGAACGAAGAGAAGACCTACGGCGGCTAGAAAATCGCTCATGAGCGTTTGACCCGGTTGTTACTGGGCAGGCGTTGCCAGCTTGCCGCCAGCATCGCGGAAGAACTTGAAGAACTCCGAGTCCGGCGAGAGAACCAGCGTTGTATCCGGGGTCTCAAGGGCTTCACGATAAGCAGACATCGAGCGGTAGAAGGCGAAGAAACCAGGATCCTTGCCTGCAGAGCCTGCGAAGATCTCGCTGCGCTGCGCATCGCCTTCACCACGAAGGATTTCCGATTCCTTGCGTGCTTCAGCAATCGTTTCGACGACCTGACGATCCGCGACAGCACGGATGCGCTGGGCAGCTTCACGGCCACGGGCACGCAGACGCTCTGCTTCTGCAAGACGCTCTGCCTTCATGCGGTCATAGGTCTGCTGTGAGACTTCAGCCGTCAGATCGGTACGACGGATACGCACATCGGCGATGGTCAAGCCAAGCGACGTCGCATCGGGACGAAGCTGGTCACGCACTTCGCGCATCATGTCGCCACGCTCTTCCGAAAGTGCCGCTTCAAATCCGCGCTGGCCGTAAACGCTACGCAATGCAGCATCAAGACGAGTACGAAGACGCTGCTCGGCAAGCAGCGTGCTGCCCGAAACGGTTTCACGGAACTTGCGCGCATCGGTAATGCGATAAACGAGGAACGCGTCGACGTCATAGAACTTGCCGCCCGAAACCTGAACGCGGATATCGTCCAGATCGAAGCGCAGCAGGCGATCATCGATCAACTGCACAGTATCTGCATCAAGGAAGCCAAAAGGTAGTTTGAAGTAGATGCCCGGTTCAGTCTTCACATCAACGATCTGACCGAAGCGAAGCACGATAGCCTGCTGACGCTCGGATACGATGAACGTGGCGGAGTAGATCAGGAAAGCGATGACGGCGATAATGCCGCCAATGATTGGGAGCCTGTTCTGAGCCATTACTGGTTACCTCCGCTCGGGGTCGTCGTGGTCGCATTCACGCCTGGGCGTGGCTGCTGGCGCATGAGTTCGTTCAGCGGCAGATAAGGCACGACATCCTTTCCAGGTTCGACAATGACTTTCTTGGTGCTCTTCAGCACCTGTTCCATGGTTTCGAGGAACAGACGGTTACGCGTCACTTCCGGCGCCTTCTGGTATTCACCCAGAACGGAGCTGAAACGCTGCGCCTCACCTTCCGCGTCCTGAACGACACGGTTCTTGTAAGCGGCTGCTTCTTCGCGAAGCTGGGCTGCTTCACCACGAGCCTGACCGAGCTTCTGGTTCGAATACTGGTTCGATTCTTCCACGAAACGGTCTTCATCCTGTTCGGCACGCTGCACTTCATCGAAGGCATCAGCCACTTCACGCGGCGGTGCTGCATCTTCGATGGAAACGGCATTGATCTGGATACCCGTTTTGTAGGTATCGAGCGTCTGCTGAACAATATCGCGAACACTGGATGCGATTGCCGAACGGTTGTCGCGGAAAACGTCCTGAGCCGGTCGACGGCCAACGATTTCACGGATCGCGCTTTCAGAAACCTGCTGCACCATCGCATCCGGATTATCGACGTTAAACAGATAGGCCTGCGGATCGGAAACGCGATACAAAACCGAGAACTGAACGTTGACGATGTTCTGGTCGCCCGTCAGCATCAGGCCCTGCGTCGCACTTCGGTTGCCCTGCCCACCGATATTGATCTGCTTTTCGACGATCTGCGCCTTTTCATAGGTTTCAATCGGCCACCAATGGAAATGCAGTCCCGGTTCGGACACTTCTTCCTTCGGCTTGCCGAAGCGCAATTCGACGGCAAGTTCGTCCGGCTGCACGGTATAGACGGACTGGAAGAGCCAGAAGCCGACAACTGCCGCGCCAATAAGGAAAAGAACGCCGCGATTGCTGCCGCCGTTGCCACCACCACCGGGGAAGACCTGCTTCAGACGATCTTGTCCTTTGCGCAGAATATCTTCGAGATCAGGTGGTGTGTTCTGGCCGCCGCCACGTGGGGCCTTTGGCCCTTGTCCCCAAGGACCGCCATTATTGTTGTTATTGTTATTATCGCCGCCGCCACCCCATGGGCCGCCGCCACCATTCTGATTACTCCAGGGCATCCTCACCTCTCGTCCAGGCGACGGGAAAGCGAGCTGCCCACTCCCGTCATCAACTAATGTTTCCGTTTTATAGGCATCGGGAGGTCCGCTTTCAACGCGAAGACGACAAAATTCGTGAACTATGCTTTACACAGCACGTTTTTCGTACACAAAATAGCGCGTTGGGTGACTATCCTTGTCACCAGCGGGCACATCCTCCTGCGAAACGACGCGCCAGATTTGGAGATCGATTTCTGGAAAATGCGTATCTCCATCGATCTCGGCCAGCACGCGGGTCAGGTGAATACGGTCCGCGAGAGGCAAAGTTTGCGCATAAATTTCCCCGCCGCCTATGACGCAAACCTCTCCGACACCCAGGTCAGCGGCCAGTTTTTGTCCGAGCGCAATTGCCTCTTCGAGAGAACCGGTAGCACTTGCACCTTCAGCCTGAAATCCGTTGTCCCTCGTCACGACAATATTGGGCCGTCCCGGCAAGGGGCGCCCAATAGATTCCCATGTCCGCCGCCCCATGATAACCGGCTTGCCGAGCGTCAGGGCCTTGAAGCGTTTGAGATCGGTTGAGAGCCGCCACGGCATATCATTGTCGCGCCCAATGACGCCGTTTTCGGCGGCAGCAACAATGATCGAAACAATCGGTTCTTGTACGGACATGGAATGCCTCAGACAGCAATCGGCGCTTTGATCGTCGGATCGGCCTCATAGCCCTCAAGCTGGAAGTCTTCGAAACGGAAGGCAAAGAGGTCCTTCACGTCCGGATTAATCCACATTGTCGGCAATTTCTTTGGTGTCCGGGTAAGCTGCAGGCGCGCCTGATCGAAATGATTGGCATAAATATGCGCATCCCCGAGCGTATGGATGAACTCTCCCGGTTTCAGACCGGCAACCTGCGCGATCATCATCGTCAACAATGCATAGGAAGCGATATTGAACGGCACGCCCAGGAATATGTCCGCAGAGCGTTGATAGAGTTGGCAGGAGAGTTTTCCATCGGCGACATAGAACTGGAAAAGACAGTGGCATGGCGGCAAAGCCATTTCATCGACCAGCGCCGGGTTCCATGCCGATACAATCAGGCGCCGCGAATTGGGATTTCCATGCAGCATCTTGAGAAGATTCGCAATCTGATCGATATGGCGGCCATCCGGCGCTGGCCATGAGCGCCACTGATAACCATAAACCGGGCCCAAGTCGCCATTCTCGTCTGCCCATTCATCCCAGATCGAGACACCATTCTCCTTCAGATAGGCGATGTTCGTATCACCTTTCAGAAACCAGAGCAGCTCATGGATGATCGAGCGAAGATGCAGCTTCTTGGTCGTGAGAACCGGAAACCCCTCTTCGAGATTGAAGCGCATCTGATATCCGAAAACCGATCGCGTACCTGTACCCGTGCGGTCACCACGGTCGATGCCGTTATCCAGCACATGTTGAAGAAGATCGAGATAGGTGCGCATGGGGGATGATCCAGAATCCGATTCGTTTAAGCCACTATAAAGAAAACCCCGGTGTAAGGCACCGGGGCTTCGGATTCACCAGATCGCTGTGGATCAAAGGCCGCCGAGTTTTCCGAGCTGCTTGGCGACCAGATAATAGAAGGTAACGCGATTCTTGTTGCGATCACCCTTCATGACTTCCGCAACATGCGCGACGACTTCGTCACCCTTGGCTTCATCATCAACGCCGAGTTTCTTGGCAACCCAATTGGTGCGGACGCGCTTCAATTCTTCCGGGTCCGTTGCCGAAACGAGCGAGGAATCGCGATTGCGCAGCGCAATACCCAGATGCTTGACGATCTTGTCGACTACAGCTTCATCGGCACCGGCATCGTAGCGACGGACATCCGCGAGATATTCACTCATATATCCACTCTCCTTCGAATGGGGTATCAGCACCCCGTTTCAGCCACGGAATCCGGCTATATAAGAATTTACTTGCCGACCCCGATATGTTGCGAGGATTGACCAGCAAATGCAGGCTGTCAATGAAAAATGAACACAAGGGCTGGTTGTCGGGAGCCTATTGGCAAAACCCGTTAAAAACTACGCACCCTCTTCCAATCATGATCAACCGCGCTTATATACGGCGTGTCGGCGCAAGCTGACTATGGTGATAAACGGACGGTGTAATAAACCCATTGGACCCGGGGGCGGTACCCGGCGCCTCCACCAGAGTACAAATCTGCCTATCGGTTTGTATTGTGGCGGGGGCGAAACAGGATCGACAAGGGTGTAAAGATCGCTCTTTTACTCGGCATGATACCACCGTTATCGGGTCAATTGAGTAGTTGCAAATGACAACAAAGCTCAGGGTTATGCTCTCGCTGCCTAATGGCGGTGCGGGAAACCCACTCTAAAGTCCTTAGGGTTAGCCCCTTAAGGCGGGGTTCGGAGGCACCTGGCAACAGAAGCCTCCACTTTCCCTTTCACATTACTTATGCAGCGGCGGCTTCCGTATCAAGTTCACTTGCCTTGCGCGAAAGAACGATCTGCGTCAGCACGAAGGCCGTGAGCGCACAACCGGCAATTCCGCCGACCATCGGCACAGCCGTCCCGTCAAAGAACGAGCCTGTCACACCAATGGCAACGCCACCAATCACGAAATGCAGCGTACCCATCAGCGCAGAAGCAGTTCCTGCAATCTCGCCGTGGTCTTCCAGAGCCAGCACCGCCGTTGTCGGGATGACAAGGCCAAGGAAACCATAGCCAACGAACAGGAAGCCTGCGATCAACCAGAGCGACTGATGCCCCATGAGTGCGGCGGCGAACATGGCGAGCATTGCCGCTGCAAATCCGGAAACGGCGAATCGCATGACACGGCGAAGCCCGAAGCGTGCCCCCAACCAGCCGTTCAACTGCGAAACGCCAAAGAACGATACTGCATTGGCCGAAAACGCGATGGCATATTGCGTCGGCGTCAGGCCGTAATGGTCGATAAGCACGAAGGACGAGTTGGCGAGATAGACGAAAAAGGACGCGATGCCAAAGCCGCCAACAAAGACCAGTCCGAGGAAATAGCGATCCTTAAGCAGACGACCGTAGCCGCGCAAGGCGCTGCCCAGATTGCTTTCAAGCCGGGCCTCTACCGTCCGCGTCTCTTTCTGTGCAGTGGCCACCAGAATGATACCAATAACGGCAGCGACCAGAACCGCCCAGAAAACACCACGCCAGCCAAAGAAGTTGATGATGACGGAACCGGTCAGCGGCGCCAGAATCGGCGAAATGGAGAAAACCAGCATCAGAAGCGACATCAGACGCGCTGCCTCGATACCTGTGTGAAGGTCTCGCACGACGGCGCGCGGGATCACCATACCAGCTGCTGCACCCAGCCCCTGAACGAAGCGGAAAAGCACGAGCACATCTATATCGGTCGCGACGGCGGAGCCAATGCTGCCGATACCGAACAAGACCAGACCGCCATAGAGCGGAAGTTTACGCCCGACCATATCGGACAGCGGCCCGCAGAAAAGCTGCGCAACCGCGAGAGCAATGAAAAAGGCCAGAAGGCTCATCTGCACCGCACCAGTTTCCGCGTGCAAATCGGCGGCAATGGTGGGCAGGGCTGGCAGATACATATCGATCGCAAATGGGCCAATGGCGGAAAGAAGGCCAAGAACAATGGCATTGCGCACAAGACTGGAAGCCATGGGGGACGCGCTTTCATCAATGTTTCGTGAGGTTCCCGCACCGATTTCGGATCTCCGGTTTTGCTTGGGAGGATGGCGCCGTCGGGCTCGCAAAACCGGTACAGGACAGATAAATATTTGTATTCGCTACCGGTTTTCGTTCCATCTTGACGATATCGACCTGTTTTCCATTACGGCCGACACTTGAAAACTCTGTAGCGAAAGGCATTCTATACGCATGGTCAAAACAGATTTGACACTGATGTCAAATTAGACACCATTGTCCAAAACGTCAAGCTATCTTATGTTGGAGTTATGAAGCCTACTGACATTATCGACATGGCCGCCCTGCCCGAGAAGCGTGCTGCATCCGAAAAGGGCCTGAATTCCGCGGTGATAAAGCCCGGACAGTGCATGAAGCGCGACTTCATTTTGTGCTCTGCTGCGCGTGTTTTCAATCGCGACGGATTTCAAGGCGCGAGCATAGACCTCATTGCCAACGAAGCGGGCGTGTCACGTCAAACCATCTATAACCACTATCGCGATAAGGAAGCTTTGCTTGCTGCCGTCGTCGAGGATGCGCTTGCACGTATGAACGCGAGCCTGTTCGCAGTTCTGGCCACTTTCCCCCAGACTGGCGAAAATCTGGAGCGCGATCTGGTGGCTTTCTCGATCCGCATGAGCCGGAATTGCATATACGATTCGTCCGGTGCGTTTCTGCGCAAGGTAATGCAGGCCAATGAGACCAACCTGCCGCTTGCAGCCAATATTTGCAGCACCAAAGGCCCGGCACAAGCCATTCCGGCCATAGCAGCCCGTCTGGCGCGCCTCGCCATGGATGGTCATCTGCGCGTCGACGATCCGGACCTTGCCGCACGCCATTTCATGGCACTCATCAATGCCGACACGCACTACCATATGCTAACCGGTCAGGGTGTGGACGATGCAATCATCGAAAAGAGCGCGATCAACGGAGTACGCACGTTCCTGATGGCCTTCGGAAGTCGATAGAGGCAAGCGCACCCTATTGCGTTCAAAAATTGCACATCTTTCCGCCACAGGCGTCGCCCTATTGCTTTTTCAGATCATATATCATCCGTTCCGGCGAGAACGAACTTGACATCGACCTCCGAATCCGTGGGATAAGCAAACCATGGTACAGGACCTAATCCGTTACGATATTCTCGCTCAGGAAGCCCTACGCGGCGTCATTCGCAAGGTTCTTGCGGAAGTGGCCAAGGCTGGCTTGCCAGGCAACCATCATTTCTTCATCACGTTCCTGACTGGAGCGCCCGGTGTGCGAATTTCCTCGCGCCTGAAGGAAAAATATCCCGAACAGATGACAATCGTTTTACAGCATCAGTTCTGGGACATGCTCGTTACGGATCAACTGTTCGAAGTTGGCCTGTCTTTCGGTGATATTCCTGAAAAGCTGACTGTACCTTTTTCTGCCGTCCGTGGTTTCTACGACCCTTCGGTCAATTTCGAACTCGAATTCGATGTCGCGATCGCACAGCCTGAAAGCGACAATGACGAAGGCGGCAATGTAGCCCCTATCGAAATCCTCCCCACGGAAGCACCGGTCGAGAAGGCAGAAAAGCCCAAATCGAAGTCGCGCAAGACTGCAGCCGAAAAAGAAGCCGCTACGGCCAAAGACAACAATGCAGATGATGGCACCGACAAGGAAGCCAAACCTTCTGCCGATGTTGTTTCACTGGATGCTTTTCGGAAAAAGTAATTCCGCACACACCATCCTCATGTGAATAATGGGCCAGAACTCCGGTTGGTTTCGTCCGTTTGTTTGATTGGACAGTTCCGTTTCACGGTTGATCGTGATCAATGGTGAAAAGCAAACAGGCGCTTTATACTCTGTTCTGACGGCAACCAGTTCAGGATTGAGTTCGATGATTCGTGCAATTGCTCAGGCAGTATTGTGGGTAAGCGGCATTGTCGCGGCTTTCTTCGTAGCAAAGGACGAGCCCAACTTTCCTCTTCTGCAGATGACAGTTGGGCTTATACTTCTGATTCTAGCGTCCTTGGCCGTCTGGTGGTTCACCAACCCCAAAGACCCACAGAAGTAGAGCCAGCCTATTACGAGCTTGCGAGACCGGGCCGAAACGCGGTAATTTTTCAGGAATCTTCAACATTTCCACGTGGTTCCATGAGCGATATCGTCAATCTCAGACAGTTCAAGAAGCAGAAAGCCCGCGCTGAAAAAGAAAAGCAGGCTGATCAGAACCGCATTCAATTCGGTCGTACGAAGACCGAAAAAGCTTTCGTTCGCACGGAGACGACAAAAGCGGAACGTTTTCTGGATCAGAACCGTCTGGAAAAGAACGATAAGTCGGACGAGACAAAGTGAACTTGTCCGGGCGGTTGCGCAAACATTCTGTCAGTATTCGCGGACACGCGACCAGCTACACGCTTGAAGACCCGTTTTTCGAACTGATTGAGGAGATTGCTGCCGAGCGGAAGCTTTCCGTGGCAGCTTTGATCGCCGAAATCGACAGCAAGCGTGACAGATCAATCAATCTGTCTTCCGCACTTAGACTTCATGTTCTGGATTGGCTCAAATCCAGAATAACTCAAGGCTGAGGTACAGGCACCACAGGCGTCGTTTCCAGACTTTTCAGGAATTCGTTGAGGGATTGACCACCTTCCGGCGATGCCAGAGGATCTTTCGATCCACCCGCCGGCCCGCCTTGCGGCTTCTCTGCCTCAAGCCGTTGGGCTTCCTCGGCAGCATTCCGGGCCGCTTCGCGCGCACTGGCTTCGGCACGACGTCTCGCCTCGTCCTCACGCTGCGAACGATCACGTTCCACTTCTTCTGCTTCGAACAGCCCAAGCTGACGACGGAGGCGCTGTTTCTCCATCAAACTCGCCTGCATGGATTCAACACGTTCCTGTTCGCGTTCAAGCGCACGCTGGGTCAGAAACTGAACGAGCGGCTGCTTGTCGAATGACACCTCCGGCGCGCTATAACTTCCGCGGAGAGAAAAGGCCACCTGCGGAGAAATACCTGTATCGGCGCCATCCCCGTTCTGGAACGTCAAAGTACCGTTTCCGCCAATTCCCAGTGTCGACAGGTCGAATTGCAGATCGCTGAGAAGAGCCGCATTTCCATCGCTCAGATTTGCCGCAGCCATACGCGCGACACCGCCGCTGATCGTAAAGTCAAACCGCGCGTTGCCTGGCGCAAATGTGCCCTGCCCGGTTGCCTTGTCGGCAATGCCGACAAATTGCTTGGAAGCAAGCTTGTCTGAAGCGGAGAACTGATCGCCCGTTGCATCGGCCGCCGCTATCATTGCAGGCAATGCCGCCCCATCCAGACCGTCGACGGTGAAATTCTCCACGTCAAAACTTGCCGCTCCCGCCAGCGATCCGACCAGCGCCGCAACGCTCTCGCCGCTACCATTCAGATTGACGGCAGCTTTCACCACACCGCCCAGCGGTGCAGAACCGTTCTCTAGCTGGTAAAAATCCTTGAGGTTTGCGCCACTCCATTTGAGCTCTGTCGAGAGGAGTGCATTCTTGTCGCTATTGCTCAGAGAAACGTTTCCAACCAGATATCCACCTGCCCAGTTGCCGGTCAATTCGTTCAACTGAAGACTATCCATGGTCTTCAGAAGCCGGGTTGAAAACTCCGTAACGGTCCCGAACCCTTCCATATGAGCTTGCGCCACGTTGAGCTTCATATCCAGCAATAGCGGCAGGGACGGACGGACCGCGAATGCACCACGCGGCCAGATTGTCTTCGTGGTGGGCTTTGCCGGCTCAAATGCATCCTGCCCAAGCATGATAGCAGCAAGACTATCAACCTCGAGCGTCGCGAGCTTTGCCTCACCCTTCAACTGCGGCAGGCCGCTATCGGCAAAATTGGCCTCCAGCCGCGCGGAAACATCTTCTCCATCCAGCTTTCCTGTCAGATTGGGAAACCGCAAGATACCCTTTGCGAACTGAAAATCGCTGGTAAGGTCTGCTGAAAGACCTTCACCAAATCCGGGCAGCGCAAAACCGACCGTTGCGATGAATGGTGGCAGATCGGCGGAACTCAGCTGGGCCTTGCCGCTGGCAGCGATATCCCCTCCGACCAGCGAAATCACACCATCAGTTGTGGCCGTCCCGTCAGGCGCCGTCAGTTTGAGTAACGTCCGCATACCTGCACTCGGCGCGCCCTGCATGCTCAGGTCGGCGGTAAGTTCACCAGCCAACCCCAAGGGCAAGGCGGGCATACCGATCAATGCAAGTACCACTTCACCTTGATCCGATGAAGCAGTGCCGTTCAATTGCATCTGCAACGGCTCGCTCTCACCCTCGCCACCGCTCGCCGTGCCCGACAGGTCCAGCTTCATGCCGCCTGTTTTTCCGGTAACACTGAACGAAAACTCACCGACACCGGGAGCGCTTTTGGTGTTTGCCTCAGCAGGCCGCGCGCTTTTACCCTTGGATGCCGCGCCTTTAGCAGGCGTCTTGTTCGCCACAGGCACGGACGGCGCCACCGCATTGGCGATGACATTAATTTCGCTATCCTCGAACAGCCCAGGGAAATTCGCCGCGCGCAACGAAAGCGCATGAAATAGCGGTAGCTGGGGATAGCGATTGGCCATCAGCGAGAGGAACCGCGAAAGATCTCCAGACAGGATCGTCGCATCGAGCGAGCCGGAAGGCATATTGGAGAACGGTTCATAGGTGCCTGTTGCGGTCAACGTCGTGCCTGCTACATCGCCAACCAGCAACCGGTCGAAATCGAAGCGCCCGTCATGCAGCCGGAGCGCCATATCGACATTGCCCGCTTCCATGTCCTGATAGCGGACAGGCCCTGCCTTGAATGCCAGGTTCAGCGATTGGCCATCGAGAAAATCCAGCCCGTCACCACTGGAAAAAAAGGCTGTAAAAGCTTGCAGCGCTTCGCTTTCCACCGTTCCACCATTGAGGGCGAGCGTAATTGCAGGCTGTGCCAGACCCTTTACTTCGCGAACGAACGAACCTTTGAGTGTGGTTTTCCCCAACGCAATTTCGAGATTATTGATCCGCTGCATTCCGTCGCGAAGATCGACCTGTCCTGAAAAACCCGCGCCTTCGAGTTTGCGCACAGAATCGTCAACGGTCTCGTTCAGCCAGCTTGCGAGACCGGACGGCTGACGCGACGCAACAAGCATATCACCCTTGAAGCCGAAATCCTTGCCAACCGAGAGCGTGCCCTTGGCTTCCACCTTGGTTCGCCCCGGAAGATCGGCAGCGAACTGACGAATATTCCAGTTCTTTCCGTCAGGTTCCGCGCTCACTGTGACTGAGCGTATCGTTGTACCACCTGCAATGACGGCAGGCAGGCGCAAATCCACATTGCCGGGTATGGTCGGAATAGGAAATTGTTCGAGAACGCGGCGCGCTATCGCAATACGATCCGCAACCGGCATTGCAGAACCGGATTGTTCTTCGCTGCCGGCTTCATTCGGCCCCCAGAAAAGCTGTTGTCCGTCAGCGCTAACTTCAAAACGCGGCTTGTCGCCATAATCAATAAATGCCTTGCCATTCACCACATAAGGATTGTCGGCAGGGCCCTGCTCCATCCGGAATTCGCTGGCATCGAAGCGACTGCGATCCGCCTTGAATTTACCGGTTACGCGTACACCACTGAAAAAAGGCGTTTCCGTCGGCGTTTTCTGATCCTTAGTCGTCTTGACGACCAGATCGGAAGACCGAAGCGAAAAATCACCGGCGTAGTCGAGCCGACCTTCGGTCACGGTCACATCGCCATCGGTCTCGAAAGTAGCCGGGATTGCCTCCGGCGAAATGCGAGCGCGTACGCGCAGCGAACCGTCCGGCTTCGCCTCGCCGCTTGTAAGGTCGATCGCCAGCTTTTCGCCCTGAAGAACGAGACTTCCGTTTGCCTGCCACGGACCTGCAAGACTGTTTGCGGAGATCACGGCATTGAGTCCTGTAGCTGTATGACTGCGACCGCTTGCCTCTTCGCGAAGGATAATTGTTCCGTTACTGACGGAAAGCCTTTCCAGCTTGATTTTCGTCGGATCGAGCGGCGTCGACGGGCGGATTGCCCAATCGACCTTACCGCTTTTGTCCAGGGAAATCGTGGCTCGCGGGCGATCCACGCGCATATCGAAAATCAGAAGTTGGCCGCGCAGAAACGGCATCAGTTCGGCATCCATCGAAAACGTATCGACGGTCATCACTGGATGAGCCGCATCGGATCCAACACGCACATCGGAGAAAGCGACAGAAGGAAATGGCAAAAGCCGTGCGCTGACGTCACCAGCAACCTTGACAGGGCGCCCCAAAACACGGCTGGCCTCGCGCTCGAAATCGGCACGATAGCCGCTCCAGTCAACAAAAGGCGGCACGACAAGTGCTGCCGTCAACAGCAGCACGAGAAGCCCGCCGACGATGACGAATATGCGGCCCAAGAACCAGCTCCGGTCAAACAGATTGCAAGTTAGCGCGAAACAAAGAGTGAATCACGCTGTCTTTATCTGCGCAACATAACGGCATCGATCCGGCGACAACAAGGCAAATTGCATCACAGCCACATCGATATGCACGCCTGCCTGAATCAAACTCTTGGCAAACCCACCCAAACAGCTGAATTGAATCATGAAATCAGTATTTTGCCCGGATTCATGATGTTGTCTGGATCGAGCGCTTTCTTGATGGCCCGCATGTAATCCGTGGCTTCACCCAGCTCCATGGCCAGATACTTCATCTTGCCCTGCCCGATGCCATGCTCGCCGGTACAGGTTCCCTCCATGGCAATGGCACGCTTGGCCAGCCGATCCATGAAAGCTTCGGCACGCTCCATTTCGCTCGTATCATCCGTATCGAGAAGCAGGAGAAGGTGAAAATTACCATCCCCCACATGCCCGACAATTGGTGCTATCAGGCCTGTTTCGGCAAGGTCTTTTTCCGTCTCGCCAATGCAATCGGCCAGACGCGAAATCGGTACGCAGACATCGGTGGAAACACCCTTGCAACCGGGCCTCAGCAAAAAAGATGCAAGATAGGCGTCGTGACGCGCCCGCCATAGCCGGTCGCGTTCCTCGGCATTGTGGGTCCACTGGAAATTGCCCCCACCATTGCCTGCAGCAATTTCTCCAAACAATTCCGCCTGTTCGGCAACGCCGCTTTCCGTGCCGTGGAACTCGACAAACAGATAGGGCTGCGCCTCATAAGGCAGTTTGGAGTGGAGGATCAACGCCTGCATCTGAAGCGTATTCACAAGCTCGATACGTGCAACGGGGATACCCATCTGGATGGTTTCAATCACCGTGCGGCAAGCCGAATCCACATCCGGGAAAGGACAGATACCGCCGGAAATTGCCTGCGGAATCCCCTGCAGTTTCAATGTCAGTTCGGTAATGATGCCAAGTGTTCCCTCGGCTCCGACAAGCAGCCTTGTTAGATCGTAGCCCGCAGCCGTCTTCTTCACGCGTTTGGAGGTCTCGATCAGCCGTCCATCCGGCATCACGACTTTCAGAGCCAGCACGTTCTCGCGCATAGTCCCATAACGCACCGCATTCGTACCAGACGCACGGGTGGAAGCCATACCGCCCAGCGTGGCATTTGCTCCCGGATCGATCGGAAAGAACAGTCCGGTATCGCGCAGATATTCATTCAATTCCCGGCGCGTAATGCCCGGTTCCACCACGCAATCCAGATCTTCCGCATGCACGGCAATCACCCTGTTCATGCGCGTGAGATCGAGTGATACACCACCTGCAGGTGCATTGACCTGCCCTTCGAGCGAAGAACCGGCACCGAAGGCGATAACCGGAACGCGATGTTCAGCACAGATGCGGACTACATCCTGTACCTCCTGTGCGGTCTGGGCAAAGATGACGATGTCCGGCGCCTGTGTCGGTACATAGGTCGTCGTGTGACCGTGTTGTTCGCGGATAGCCTGACCTGCCTGTGCCCGCTCACCAAAACGCTGCTTGAGAATACCCACTGCTGCGGCAATACCGTCCTCATTGCGTGCAAGCGCGACAACATTTTCAAGCGACATCGTTCATTCTCCGAAATTCATAGTCAAACGGCAGGCAACGCCAATGCGACCGGGTCTTGTCCAAGATGCTCGGCAACGGCGCGGATCACCAGATTGTGGTCCTCGCGCTGCGGCAGCCCCGATACGATTACTGCGCCGATTACGCCTGCCCCTGCAACGCGGATCGGAAATCCGCCGCCCGCCAGCGCGTAATCTTCGACATTCAATGCTTTATGGAGAGCAAACATGCGATCGTAGCGATTCTGTTCCAGAACAAGACGATAGGTCGAAGCATGAAAGCGGCGCACGACATTGAACTTGCGGCGCAACCATTCCTGATTATCCACTGTGCTTCCGGCAGTCGTCGCATAAAACAATTGCCGGTCCCACAGGGAAATTTCGGTGGCAATGCCGAGCTTTTCCTTCACGGCGATATCGCGAATACGATGACCAAGCGCGAATGCTTCATTCTCGCCAAATGACGGAAAAATAAGCGCCTGTTCCTGCCGGATGATCTGCGCAATCGCCTGCTTGCTGTCGTCGCCCTGTGCCATTTTCTGCATTTCCCCGATGAGCCGCACGAAATCTGTGCGTTCCTTGTGCGCCTTCGATCACGTGATTGCAATAAGGGTTGTCCGCCATCAAACTTGATTGATCGGATGCAATCCACTAGTGGAGCCCTATGGTTCAGAATCCCAATATAGATGTGCCTCTGAAAGGCGATCAAATACCGGAATTTGTCGAAACCGCCGTATTCAAGCGCGACGTGTTCTCGGAAACCCATGCCGGCTATTTCATAGGCGATCCCGATACCCGTATCATCCGTCGCGTTGTAAGCGCTGCTCCCTGGTGGTCGAAGCCGCTGGCATGGATATTGGCCCGGCGCGAAATCCGCGGCCTCAAGACGGTACGCGGTATTGAAGGTGTCCCACAGCTCCTCGCCGTCGACAAGGACGGGCTGTATCGATCCTGGACGGAAGGCACACCGCTGCATCTTGCGCGGCCTTCCGATCCGAAATGGTATCGCACCGCGCACCGCATCCTGCGCGATATGCGCCGTCTGGGTGTCACCCACAACGATCTCGCCAAACCGCAGAACTGGCTGATGACGCCCGAAGGTGAAGCCGCAGTCATCGATTTCCAGCTTGCAAGCGTTCATCGTCGTCGCGGCGCGCTCTATCGCCTGATGGCCTATGAGGACTTCCGCCATCTCATCAAGCAAAAGCGTGCTTTCGCAAAAGACCTGATGACGCCGACCGAAAAGCGCATTCTGGCGCGCCGTTCTCTGCCGTCGCGCATCTGGCTGGCGACAGGCAAGAAAGTCTACAACTTCATCACCCGCGGCATTTTCAGCTGGTCGGATGGTGAAGGCACTGGTGATCGCATCGACAATGAAGGGCCAGCAATTCAGGCCGCACTCAAATCCGATCCGCGTGTGTCAGATGTGGCTCTCGCGCTCTATTCACTGCCAGCCAAGGGCGTCGGCATCTACGCTTTCGTGGAAACACTGAACGCCGATGAGAAAAGTCTGCGCGCAAGGCTCAAAGGCCAAAAGGTTGAACTGATCCAGCCGGTTGCGCATCTGCCGCGGCGCGCCGATGGGACCATCCGGGACGATATTCTGCGGCTGATCGCAATGAACCAGATGACGGAGCTCGATGATCTTCTGCAGCGTGAACCGGAACTGCGTGGACTGGTTGAAGCACTGGCCTCGCACCGCCTGAACTTTACGGATCGTCGCGTCACTCAATTAGAGTAGTCGAATATTTTAACCCTTTCGCTGGTCTTTCAGCCACGAATCATTACATTCGGGTCAAATGTCTGACTTTCCCGACGATATGCCGTTTTTCGGCGATGACAACGCTCCGGCAGGCCGCACGCCTGCTCCCGGTGGCATTGCCGCACGTGCCATGGCAGCACGCAACCAGCAGCGTGGCGAACCCGATTACCTGAAAGGACTGAACCCCGAACAGCGTCAGGCTGTCCTGACGACAGAGGGTCCTGTTCTGGTGCTTGCCGGTGCGGGCACGGGAAAAACGCGCGTTCTGACGACGCGTATCGCACATATTCTGACCACCGGCCTTGCCTATCCAAGCCAGATTCTCGCCGTGACTTTCACGAACAAGGCCGCGCGCGAAATGAAGGAGCGTATCGGTCATCTGGTCGGCGGCGCAGTCGAAGGCATGCCGTGGCTCGGCACGTTTCACTCGATCGGTGTTAAGCTTTTGCGCCGCCATGCGGAACTTGCAAATCTGACATCGGATTTCACCATCCTCGACACTGATGATGTGATCCGCCTCATCAAGCAACTCATTCAGGCTGAAGGCCTCGATGACAAGCGCTGGCCTGCCCGCACCTTCGCCAACATGATTGACGGCTGGAAGAACAAGGGATTCGGGCCATCCGATATTCCTGAAGGCGATGCGCGCTCATTCGGTAATGGTCGTGGACGCGAGCTTTATCAGGCCTATCAGGAGCGCCTGCGCACATTGAACGCCTGCGATTTCGGCGATCTTCTGCTGCATCCGATCCGTATCTTCCGCAATCATCCGGATATCCTGCGCGAATATCACGCGAAGTTCCGCTACATTCTGGTGGACGAATATCAGGATACCAATACGGCACAATATTTGTGGCTGCGTCTGCTGGCGCAACGACCAAAATCACGAACGACAGCGCCAACGCAGGCCGGAGGCTCGCCGGTACAGCCCGCCAAGGCATCCGAAGCCTCCCGCAGGACCGATGAGCGCAGCGAATTCGGCGTGAGTGGAGATAAAGTCAATCTGTGTTGCGTCGGCGACGACGATCAGTCGATTTACGGCTGGCGCGGAGCGGAAGTGGACAATATTCTTCGCTTCGAAAAGGACTTTCCCGGCGCAGTCGTCATCAAGCTGGAGCGCAACTACCGCTCCACTGCCCATATCCTCGGTGCAGCCGCCCACCTGATCGCACATAACGAGGGTCGCCTTGGTAAAACGCTGTTTACCGAAGCACCCAATCCGGACGATCCACGGGTCAAAGTTCATGCGGCCTGGGACTCGGAAGAGGAAGCCCGTGCTGTCGGCGAAGCCATTGAGCAGGCCCAGCGTCAGGGGCATCTCCTCAACAACATGGCGATCCTCGTCCGCGCGTCTTTCCAGATGCGTGAATTCGAAGACCGTTTTGTCACACTCGGTCTCAACTACCGCGTCATCGGCGGCCCGCGCTTCTACGAGCGGCTCGAAATCCGTGATGCGATGGCTTATCTGCGCGTTGTCGCGCAACCGGCCGACGATCTGGCGCTGGAGCGCATCATCAACACGCCTAAGCGTGGTCTGGGCGAAGCCGCAATCCGCCAAATCCACGATTATGCCCGCGCACGCGATATTTCCATGTTCTCGGCGGCCTGCGATCTCATTGAAACCGAGGAATTGAAGCCGAAGCCACGCTCCGCACTGCGCGAAGTGGTCGAAAACTTCCTGCGCTGGCAGTCCCTGATCGACAACACGCCGCATACGGAGCTGGCCGAAACCATTCTGGATGAATCCGGCTATACGGCCATGTGGCAGAACGACAAATCGGCAGAAGCACCGGGCCGGCTTGAAAACCTCAAGGAACTGATCCGTTCCATGGAGGAATATGAGAGCCTGCGTGGATTCCTTGAGCATGTCGCACTCGTCATGGACGCCGAACAGAACGAGGATCTGGATGCCGTCAACATCATGACGCTGCATTCGGCCAAAGGTCTGGAATTTGAAACCGTCTTTCTTCCTGGCTGGGAAGAAGGCTTGTTTCCGCACCAGCGCGCGCTTGATGAAGGCGGGCGTTCCGGCCTTGAGGAAGAGCGCCGCCTCGCCTATGTCGGCGTGACCCGCGCCAAGAAAAACCTGCATATCTGGTTCGTTTCCAACCGGCGCATCCACGGCATGTGGCAATCGACCATTCCTTCTCGTTTTCTGGAAGAACTGCCGGAAGCGCATGTGGAAGTGGCCGAACTGGAAGGCAATTACGGCGGTTATGGCGGTGGCTATGGACAATCCCGCTTCGACAAGGCCGATCCGTTCCAGAACTCCTATTCCACACCCGGCTGGCAGCGTGCACAGCAGAACCGTTCCGATGCCACTCGCAACAACTGGGGTTCTCGTTCGGGCAGCAAAGTGGAACGCATCGGCTATGGCGAGACCGATTCCGGCTTCGGTGCCGGGCGCGGCTCCGTGAAGGGACGCACGATTGACGGTGAACTCGTGGCCAAGTCAGTGGCCGATAAGCCATCGGCCTTCAAGGCGGGCGACCGCGTGTTCCATATCAAGTTCGGCAACGGAACGATTTCGCTTATCGACGGCAACAAGCTGACCATCGATTTCGACAAGGCCGGACAGAAGCGCGTTCTCGATAGTTTCGTCCAGCCGATCTAAATTCACATCTCCAACGGAGAAACAGGGCAGCCGGATTATTCCGGCTTGCCCTTCGTCCACGTAACATCACCCTTGTAAAGCGGCACGGTTGAAAGCGACGTTTTCGCTGAACCGTCCTGAACCTGTGTCGCATGGGCGAGATAAAGCAGCGTATTGTTTGTCTTGTCGTATATGCGCGTGATGACAAGCTTCTTCCAGATCAAGCTTGTACGCTCGGAGAACACCCGTTCCCCGCCCTTACCGAGATCGATATCTGCGATAGTGATCGGCCCTGTCTGCTCGCAAGAGATGGACGCATTGGACGGGTCCTCAAACCAGTTGCCTTTCTGCAGCCGGTCGATCATGCCGCGCGAAAACGACGCCAGATGACAGGTTACGCCCTGCACTTTCGGATCCTGTACGGCATCGATGACGATATCGTTTCCAAGCCAGTCGACGCCAACCTTGCCAACTTCTTCAGCCGGAGCGGCCGAAGCCGCAACGACCAACATGGGAGCAAGCAACAACCCGGCAAAACGCTTCAGTCCGACCATATCTTCCAGCCTCCAGAACTGTTGTGATGCCAAGGTGGGTGAACAATTGCGGCTTTGCAAGAGCCGGAATTCAGCCGCTCCACTTTTCCAGAAACGCTTCGATTTCGAGCGTCTGGATGTCTGGAACCGCTTCATAGAGCTTTTCCACCGACCAGTTCCACCATTCGAGTTCGAGCAGTCGGTCTATGACAGCATTATCGAAGCGTTTGCTGATGAAACGAGCGGGAACACCACCGACCACATGATAGGGTGGCACATTCTTCGTCACGACCGCATTCGCGCCAATCACGGCACCGTGGCCAATCTGAACGCCCGGTGTGATGACCGCGCCGTGGCCGATCCATACATCGTTGCCGATGATCACGCGCTGCGCCTGACGCCTTGCCCGAAACTCGCCATCAACGCCCAGATAACGAAAATACTCATTCGGTCGATAACTGACTTTATGAGTCGTGAGCCGCTCCATCGGGTGTTCGAGAGCATTGATGCGAACATTCGCAGCAATGGAACAAAACTTGCCGACCTCGGCATAGATTCCCTCGCCGTTCCGCTCGAAATAAGTGAAATCGCCGACCGTGACTTCACGAAGAATCACACGCTCGCCAATATCGGCATACCGTCCCAGCTTGACGGATTTCAGCTGAGCTGTCGAATGAATGCGGGGTTCGCTGTTCTGGAAACGGAGATCATCTGACGACATCATTGCAAATTCACCTCAAGCTTCCCTGCAGCGCAGTCAGCTCTGGAACGAACTGCTTAAGCCGCTTCCTGCGAACTATCTTGCTCGCCGGAAAGATAATCCTTGATAACATTCGGCAGAACATCGTCAAACTTCGCAATGAGGGTCCGGTGAATTTGGGCTCGAAATGCGGGATCGAAACGCTCAAAACCCTGCACGCAGCCGAAGGGCGCTGAACCGGCCTCGATTGCTTGCAGTTCTTCCGCCCAATGTTTTTCCTGGACAAAATCCAGATAAGCCAGTTCTCTCGCCGGACAAACAGAAGCTTTGTGCCGCAAAATCTCCAGATGATTGGAGAGAGCAACCGTATTGAACTGTTCGATATCGCGATACCGGAAACTTACCTGCTTATTCAGAACGCCGGGTTTCTCGGCTAAGAAAGTCGCCAACGTGCTGCGCCGCAGCGGGTGCGGGTGATGGTGGATCGACATGAAGCGATCCTTCATGCCAGCCGCAACGGCGCCTTTCCATTGCGCCATGCGGAACTTCGGAAACGTATATTCGTACCGCGATATCTTGCCGAGCAATCGGCGCAGCTTGTACTTCCAGCGGGTATTTTCAGGCCGCACCCAATCACCATGGAGAACAGGACGTTCGTTCTCATAAAGATCGGAAATTGTCAGCGGAGCATTCACAAAGAAATCGTCGTTGGAGTAGATGAAATGTTCCGACAAACCCGGTATCCGCCACATCGCGCCTTCGATAGCACGGGCGTTGAACGAAGGACGGGCAGCGGGCAGACCTCTAAAAATGTCATCATGGGACACGATCTGGATAAAAGAAGCATCACATTTGTCCTCATGCTTGAATGCATCGAGGAAACGGGGCTTTTAATGATCGGTGATGATGAAAATGCGCTTGATGAACGGGGCGAATTTGATGACGGAGATAACGTTCGTTTGTAACGGCTTCGAAATGCGTACGATCAGAATTTGGCGCGAACCTTTTTCTGGCAGCCATATGCGCGGGATCCTGCCCGTCAACCCAAGCGATTACGTAATCGACTTCCAAAATTGCTCTCACAAGAAATTGCAATTTTATGACCGAAATATATCAGTTCGATCAACCTTGCAAAAAGAAAGAACGAAGAAGCTGTTCAACTTTGGTCACGCGAATGAGACAGGAGCCAAACTGTGCGAAGAGCCATTTCCACCGCGCGACAAATAGTCAAAAGTTTCAGAAATTATTGAAAATTGAGCAAATGGCCGTACATTACCGCCATGCTCTTCATGATGCAGGATGCGGCTATATCGACGGTTCTGCAACGCATAAAGAAAAGATAGATTGTTGATCAGTGCATCAAGGCGCGTTCGGAAATTCAAGGCTGACTGGACATGAAAAAATTCCTGCCCATCTTCATCATCGCCTTCATCGTCGTTATCGTCGGCGCTGCGGGTCTCAATCTTTTCCGAGACAAGGAAGCGGCTAAAGAACCCTTCGGCGGTCCGCTTAACCTTGTGACCATGGATGGCACGCCTTTCACCGAGAACGACTTGCGCGCTGCGCCAGCAGCAATCTTTTTCGGCTTCACCCATTGCCCGGACGTCTGCCCCACCACGCTCTATGAGCTTGATGGCTGGCTGAAGCAGCTTGGGCCGGAAGCCAGTGACATCAAGGCTTATTTCATCACCGTTGATCCGGAACGCGACACGCAGGAAGTCATGAAGACCTATGTCGGCAACGTTTCCGACCGCATCATTGGCATCACCGGTACACCACAGAATATTGCTGATATGGTCAAATCCTACCACGTCTACGCCAAGAAGGTTCCGGGCGAAGATGGCGAATATACGATGGATCATACGGCATCGGTATTTCTGCTCGACAAGGGCGGTCGTTTCCGCAGCACCATCGCCTATCAGGAAAACCCGGATACGGCTCTGGAAAAGTTGAAGAATCTGGCCAAAGGCGCTGCAAAGAGCTAAATAGAATCTACGAAGCATTTCCATCGGAAATGCGTCAGAGCCTGAATCAAAAAGCGGCATGTATGTGCGAAAATGGTGATTTTCGAGTACCGGAACGCAGAAAAATTGCAAATTGCAGCCATACAGGGCGGCTTTTGGAACAGACTCTCAAAGATAGAGAGCTTTATTACTTCATGGCCCAGTCACGACTTTTCTTTTCGGCGGATAAGGCGGAAGCCGAGCGCGTCTACAACGTTCTCGAACAGGCTTTCGAGGAAGACGGCTTCCCCATCGCTATCACCGAAATCGATGAAGACCGGCAGATTTTCGAGGTGTCGGTCTATGTCGAGGACGATGCCGAAGATGTCGCCAAGCGGATCGATGCGTTGGTCGGTGCGGACATTTTCGCCGTCGAAGAACTGCCCGACATCGACTGGGTCACACATTCGCTGGAAGGTCTGAAGCCTGTCAGAGCCGGACATTTCTTTGTCCATGGCTCGCACGACCGCGACAAGATCGAAGCAGGCGACATCCCTATCGAAATCGATGCTGGTCTTGCCTTCGGCACTGGTCACCATGGAACGACCGCAGGATGTCTTGAACTGATCGAGGAAACCGTCAACAGCGAACATCCGACCAATGCGCTCGACCTTGGCACCGGCAGCGCTGTTCTTGCCATCGCCATCGCCAAGCTGGCTCCCATTCCGGTACTGGCTACCGACATCGACCCTATCGCCGTTACGGTCGCCGCTGAAAATGCCGCCAAGAACGGCGTGGCAGAGCACATCGTTACGGCAACGGCGGAAGGCTTCGGCCACCCGATCTTCCGTTCCTATTCGCCATTCGACCTCATCGTCGCCAATATTCTTGCCAATCCGCTTATCGAGCTGGCACCTTCCCTCAAGGAACATATGGCATCCGGCGGTTCCATCGTTCTTTCTGGAATACTTGACAGTCAACACGATGCAGTGCTCGCTGCCTATCAGGCACAGGGACTCACCCACCAAAAGACGCTGCATCGCGAAGGCTGGGTAGCAATTCATCTGAAATAACAGGCCGTTTGAACCACGGCGTATTCCTGTTTTGAGCGAGTTAAATCTATGGCTTTTCAGAGTTTCGACGTCACCACAAATCCGGCCAATGGTGGCCCACGCGTCGCGAAGCTGCGCGCGAAAATGGCTGAACTTGGCCTTGACGGCTTTCTGGTTCCTCGCGCGGATGAACACCAGGGCGAATATGTTCCGCCCCATGCGCAGCGCCTCGCCTGGCTGACCGGCTTCACCGGTTCGGCTGGTGCCGCGCTCATCCTCAAGAATAGCGCCTATATTTTTGTCGATGGACGTTATGAACTGCAGGTCCGCGCTCAGACCGATCCGAAGGTCTTCTCCTATGAAAGCCTTGTCACAAATCCACCGGCTTCCTGGCTAGCGGAAAACGGCAAGGGCCTGCATATCGGCTTCGATCCTTGGCTCCATACCATTTCCGAAGCCCGCAGTTTACGTGAAGCACTGGAGGCTCAGGGCGGGCAACTGGTTCCCGTCGAAATCAATCTCATCGATGCCATATGGGGCGATCAGCCTGAAGTACCGACGGCGGAAGTCACCATCCAGCCTGCCCGCTTCTCCGGCCATGAAGCGGAAGACAAGATCAAGGAAATGCAGGCCGCAGTTGCCGCAAGCGGCGCCAGCGCAACTGTCCTGACCGATCCGTCATCAGTTGCATGGGTGTTCAATATCCGCGGCAAAGACGTGTCCAACACACCACTGCCGCTGAGCTTTGCCATTATCCCTGCAAAGGGCGAACCGGAGCTTTTCATTGATGAACGCAAGCTCGCCATCGAACCGCACGCCTATCTGACCCAGCTCGCCAAGCTCTCGGCGCCGAGCGATCTGGAAGGGCACCTCAGTGCTCTCGCGGCCAAGGCAGAAGCTATTCTTCTCGACCCGACCCTTGCGGCTGAGCAGCTCCGCCTCGTTGTCACCAGCGCAGGCGGCAGTGTGATCGAAGGCAAAGACCCTGCCCGTATTCCACGCGCAATCAAGAACAAAGCCGAACTTGACGGCTCACGCGCTGCCCATGAGCGCGACGGCGTGGCAATGGTCAATTTTCTCTCGTGGATCGACGCCCAGAAGCCCGGCACAATCGATGAAATCAGCGCAGCGCAGAAGCTGGAAGAATCGCGTGCCGATGCCGGGCGCGACTTCCAAATGCCGCTGGAAGACATATCCTTCGACACAATATCTGGTGCGGGGCCAAATGGCGCGATCATCCATTATCGCGTCAATACCGACACCAACAGAACGCTTGAAGATGGCGAGCTTTATCTGGTCGATTCCGGCGCGCAATATCGTGATGGCACCACCGACATCACCCGCACCGTCCCCATCGGCAAGGTAACACCGGAGACAATCAAGGCATTCACGCTCGTGCTGAAAGGTGTGATCGCGATCACGACGGCCCGTTTCCCAAAGGGAACGCGCGGGCAGGATATCGATGTTCTGGCGCGTATCGCACTATGGAAGCACGGTTTCGACTATGCGCATGGAACCGGCCACGGCGTCGGCTCCTACCTGTCAGTGCACGAAGGCCCACAGAGCATTTCGAAAAAGGGCGCACAGGAACTACTGCCGGGCATGATCCTTTCCAATGAACCGGGCTATTACAAGCCAGGTTCATTCGGCATCCGCATCGAAAATCTCATCATCGTCACTGAACCGGAAGTGCCGGAAGGCGGCGACATTCCGATGATGGGCTTCGAGACACTGACGTTCTGCCCTATCGACCGGCGCCTGATCGACAAGTCGCTTTTCACGCAGGAAGAAATCGACTGGCTGAACAGCTACCATGCCAGCGTGCGCGAGAAGCTGTCAGGCCACCTCAAGGACACTGAACGCAAATGGCTTGAAGCGGCAACCGCGCCGCTTTGATAATGCATTCACACCGTGAAATGGCGTAGCGCGATCAAAAGCGCTACGCCCGCAAAGAACATGGTCATCATGCTGAGCCGCAACGAAAGCACGATGCAAACCGCGAGCACGAGCAGTTCCCGCCAGCCATGATCCGAAGCAGGCGCGGCCACGATGGCCGTCAGAACGGCTGCAGGCACGGCGTTGAGCGCCGCTTCCACCCGGTAATGCACACGACTGAAGCGTGACAGGACCAGATGCCCACCAATACGGGTGAGATAAGTGCAGAGCGCGCCCGCAAGAATGATCCAGATTGTGATGGACATTTACGCCTCCCCTTCGCGTGGCCTGGCAATAATCGCCGCAAGAACAATCCCGCCAAGTGCGCCCAGCGAAACATGCCACGGAGATCCCACGAACTTGTAGGCCGCCACGGCTGAAATCGCACTGACGATGACGACCGGCTGCCAGTTCTGTCGATGACGGAAACTCATCACCATGCCGAGAAAATAGATCGGCAGCAGAAAGTCGATGCCGAAGGCATAGGGGTTTGTAATCAGATTGCCGAACAGCCCACCGATTAGCGCTTCGACAACCCAGGTCAGATAGAATGTGAGGCCGATGGCCATATACCAGACGAAGGTGACCGGCTTACCGGCTTCCGCTCGTTGTTCAACTTCCGCATACTGGATGTCTACCAGTACGAAAAAGGCCAGTGCCTTCTGCCATGGCTTGAAGTGACGGATACGCCGACCTGTGCTCGCCGAATAAAGCACGTGCCGGAAATTGACGGCGAAGATCGACATGACAATCATCCACGGCGCGATATTCTGGCCGAAAAGATCGAGCCCGACCATCTGGCTGGCACCTGCATAGATGATGGAACTCATGAACACCGCTTCGGCGAGCGACAATCCGTTATCGACAGCAAGCGCACCGAACAGCAGGCCAAAGGGCGCGCCGGCAACGACAAGCGGAAGTCCGCGTCGGACACCGTCAATAATATCGGCGCGCGCTGAAGCCCTTACGGGCCGAAAAGTCTGATCCACGAATATTCACTCCTCCGAATGAAGAGTAGTTAGGAAATTCTGGGGCCTGTTGGAATAAGATTTCCCAAAAAATCATACTATTAAACAGGAATGCCGCATTTGCGCATCACTCATAAATCCGGCAGATGCATTCATGAACGATCATGATTGTTGCGGAACTGTCTTTTCGATTTTGTGCATCCAGTCCACAAGCGGGCGGGCCCGTTCGGTGAAGTCGACAAGACGATCTGCCAGATCGGTGCGGGTAATCGTTTCAGGGTCGATTTCTATCCGCACCGAGAAATGCCGATTGCGAATTGCTTCCAGCAAATCATCATCAGTGACGGCCTCGAAACCACGTGGCGTGCGTTTCAGCCGGTCGTAATCGCTGATTTTCAAACCGTTTTTCTTGAGTTTCGCGACCATGGTGCGGAATTCTTCCGGCTTCTCGGCAATGGCCGTGCGTATAGCCAGAAGCAGTTCTTTTCTTGGCCCCCACCAAGCCACACAGGCGTAGCAGTCGCGGACACCCGGCAGGCCGATGCAGACATAGAAGCAACCGCTCTCGTCCCACTTTGTACCCGATTGCGACAGCAGCGCAGACAGATGGCGGTTATAGGGGGCCTTGTCCTTGGAAAATCGCGTATCGCGTTTGATGCGGAACTGTGATTTCACCCGATCACCCTTGAACGGCAGACCGGCTTTTTCAAAACGACCCGTCAATTCCTCGACAAGATCTCCAAGAGGTTCCTTCAGCTGCTGCTCGAAAAGATCCTTGTTCTCGACGAACCATTCGCGATTCTGATGAAAATCCAGAGCTTTCAGAAACGGGATCGCTTTTTCACCAAAACCGCTGAACGGGGCCATTAGTCTTCTCCGACCAGTGTGAACCAGGCGTCTTCATCGATGACTTCGATGCCCAACTCGGATGCCTTGGCGAGTTTGGAACCAGCGCCCGGTCCGGCCACCACAAGATCGGTCTTTTTAGAAACCGATCCAGCAGTCTTTGCCCCATAGCGCTCAGCCATGGCCTTTGCCTCATCGCGCGACATACGTTCCAGACTGCCGGTAAATACCACTGTCTTGCCTTCGACCGGCGAACCGGTAGCAACACGCGCTTCCTCATCAAGCGGCGTCACTTCGGCCAGAAGAGCGGCCAGCACTTGCACGTTATGCGGCTCCGCATAAAAATCCACGACAGCTTCAGCAACGATGGAACCGATGCCCTCAACCGCAATCAATTCCTGCCAGGCGTCGTTACCCTTGTCGGTGCGGTCGCCTTCTTTTGGCGGAACCGCTTCCAGAGCCGCTTTTTCAAAGGCGGTATAAGACAGATACGCGCGCGCAAAGCGCTTGGCATTCACCTCACCAACATGACGGATACCAAGGCCGAACAGAAAGCGATGCAGGGCAATTTCACGCCGATCATTGATCGCATCGTAAAGCTTCTTCACGGAAGTCGCGCCGAAACCTTCAATGTTCTCCAGTTTCTTGAGAGGCGAATCCGCCTGTCGCTTTTGCAGCGTGAAGATATCGGCAGGCGATTTGATCTTCAGGCTGTCATCTTCGGCATGGAAGAAAAACTCGACCTGCTTTTCGCCAAGACCTTCGATATCGAATGCATTGCGCGATACGAAATGACGAATGCGCTCAACCGCCTGCGCAGCACAGGTCAGACCGCCGGTGCAGCGATAGACCGCCTCGCCCTCTTCGCGCACGGCATGGCTGCCACAGACCGGGCATTCATGCGGGAAATAGAACGGCACGGCATCGGCCGGGCGTTTCTCCAATACGACATCGACAATCTGCGGGATCACATCGCCTGCGCGCTGCACGATAACCGTATCGCCAACGCGAATGTCATGCTCATCCGCGCGAATACGCTCTCCCTTGAGGCCGATACCCTTGATATAATCCTCATTGTGCAGCGTCGCATTGGTCACGACCACGCCGCCGACAGTGATCGGCTCCAGTCGCGCCACCGGCGTCAACGCGCCAGTGCGCCCGACCTGAATGTCGATACCGCGCAAGATCGTCGTAGCCTGTTCTGCCGGAAACTTGTGCGCAATTGCCCATCGCGGGCTGCGCGAGCGGAAACCGAGCCGCGTCTGCAGATCGAGCCGATCAACCTTATAGACGACGCCATCAATGTCATAATCGAGTTCGGCGCGCTCAAGGCCAATAGCACGGTAATGCGCAAGCAATTCATCTGCACCGTGAAGCCGCTTCGTCAGCGGATTAACCGGGAAACCCCATTCGCGGAAAATCTCGACCATGCCCATCTGCGTATCGGCAGGCATGTCCGACATCTCACCCCAGGCATAGGCAAAGAATTTCAGCTTGCGGCTCGCCGTCACCTTGGCGTCGAGCTGGCGGAGCGAACCCGCTGCCGTGTTGCGCGGGTTCACATAAGTCTGCTTGCCTTCAGCGGCCATCTGTTCGTTGAGCGCGAGGAAATCGCTCTTGGCCATATAGACCTCGCCGCGCACTTCCACGATGGAAGGCGCACCCGCCGGAAGCCTGTTCGGAATTTCGGCAATAGTGCGGATATTCGCCGTCACATTCTCACCGGTCGTGCCGTCACCGCGCGTCGCACCGCTGACCAGAATTCCATTCTCGTAACGGATCGACATGGAAAGCCCGTCGATCTTCGGTTCAGCGGTAAATGCGATGGAATTATCCGGTAACTGCCCCAGGAAGCGATAGACACTGCCCACGAAATCGCGGACGTCATCGTCTGAAAACGCATTGCCGAGCGAAAGCATAGGGCGTGCATGAACAACCTGCGCAAATTTGGAAACAGGTGCTGTGCCAACACGCAAGGACGGGCTGTCTGTCCGCACCAGATGCGGGAAGCGCGCTTCAATCGCATCGTTACGCCGCTTCAGCGCATCATACTCGGCATCCGAAATCTCTGGCCGGTCATTGGCATGATAGAGCTCATCATGATGCGCAATTTCACGCGCCAGCCGTTCCAGTTCTGAAGCGGCTTCAGGTTCAGTCAGTTTTTCGACGGGAGTATCGGTCATAAGCGGAGCAAAACCTGCTGATTCAATTTTGCTCAACATAACCAAGAAATGGCATCGCGCCTACACCGACCCGACATTACGAACATGCATATCCCCTGACAGCGTCATGTCAGGAGACGAGCGCACTATCTCTTTGTTTGTACGTATTATCCGACGCAAAACCGCTTTGCACTTTTGCTGGAAATGCTCAATTCTCAGCCAGCAGGCGTTCTGCTGCTGCGCGCGCTTCGTCGGTAATGCTGGCACCGGCCAGCATGCGGGCAATCTCTTCCTGCCGCTCATCCACCCCGATGGAACGGATCGAGGTAGACACACGGTCTTCATTGGTCGCAGACTTGGCAATCAGGAAATGCGTGGAAGCACGCGCCGCCACCTGCGGTGCATGTGTGACCGAAAGCACCTGCACGCGCCCGGAAAGCCGTGCAAGGCGCTGCCCGATGGCATCTGCCACCGCACCGCCCACGCCGGTATCGATTTCATCGAATACGAGCGTCGGAGCAGAACCGCGATCAGCAAGCGCCACCTTCAACGCCAACAGGAAACGCGAAAGCTCACCGCCCGAAGCAACCTTCATCATCGGTCCAGCCCGCGTGCCCGGATTGGTGCGCACCCAATACTCAACCGTATCGATGCCTTCAGCCGCCCGTGCTTGCGCGTCAGTGGTCATCTCGACAATGAATTCGGCGCGCTCAAGCTTCAGTGCAGGCAATTCGGCCATCACAGCAGCCTTCAGATGCTCCGCTGTTTCCTTGCGCAAACCGGAAAGCTTGGCTGCCGCCGTGTCATAGGCCACCCGCATTTCGGCCGCCTGACTTTCAAGCTGGATCAGCTTTTCTGCTCCGGCATCCAGATCGGCAAGATCAGCATCCATCTTGTCACGCAGCGCAGGCAATCCCTCTACTGCGACAGAATATTTGCGTGCGGCGGCGCGCAAAGCAAAAAGCCGCTCCTCAACCTGTTCCAGCACGCGCGGATCGAAATCGATTTCGCGCATGGCATGATCTATACCGTCCTGCGCGAGAGCCAGACTGTTGAGCGCCTCGTCAATTGCCTTGCAAACCGGCTCCAGCAGATGCGGCGCTTCCGGGATCTTGCGCTCCAGACGACGCACAAGGCTTGCCAGAGACGGCACAGGTGATCCCTGCCCCGACAGTAACTCACCGGCTTCGTTCACGTCACCCGCGATCTTTTCGGATTTCATCATGATCGCGCGGCGCTCGGCGAGCTCTTCTTCCTCGCCGGGCTGCGGATCCAGCTTGGTCAGTTCTTCAACTGAAGACCGCAGGTAATCGCCTTCACGCTCGGCCTGCTCGACGCGGGCACGATGCTTGGCAAGTGCTGTTTCCGCATCGCGCCAAGCCTTGTGACGCTCGCGAACCACTGCGGCCTCTGGCTCGAGACCGCCAAAAGCATCCAGCAATGTACGGTGAAGATCGGTATCGATCAGCGCGCGGTCGTCATGCTGGCCATGGATTTCCACAAGCCTGCGTCCGAGATCACGAAGGAGCGCGACGCTCGCCGCCTGATCGTTGATGAAGACGCGCGTGCGACCATCGCCCATCTGCAGGCGGCGCAGAATGATGTCGCCATCATCGTCAAAACCGTTATCGCGCAGAAAAATCCGGGCAGGATGTGCGCCCGGCACATCGAACACTGCAGTCACCTGCCCTTGATCGGCACCATGACGCACCAACGAGGCGTCGCCACGCGCGCCAAGTGCCAGTGAAAGCGAATCAAGCAAAATGGACTTGCCCGCCCCGGTTTCACCGGTAAGTACAGACAAGCCTGTCTTGAACTCGATGTCGAGCCTTTCAATCAGAACAATATCGCGGATCGACAGGTGCGACAGCATGTGAGAATCAGCTTATGAGCCGCCGCCGGTGATGAGCGACGAAGCCTTGGCCAACCACGAATTACCGTTTTCGCGTGGCTCAAGACCACCGCTCTGCAGAAGCTTGTAGCTGTCCTTGTACCACGGGCTGTCCGGATAGTTCTTGCCGAGAACCGAAGCGGCCATCTGGGCTTCCGACGTCAAGCCAAGCGCATAGTAGGCTTCGACGAGACGAGCCAGTGCTTCTTCCACCTGACGGGTATTGGAATATTCCTCCACAACGCCGCGGAAGCGCTTGATAGAGGCAAGGTATTCCTTGCGTTCCAGATAATAGCGGCCAACCTGCATTTCCTTGCCAGCGAGCTGGTCGCGGGCGAAGCGGATCTTGGCCTTGGCATCATCCGTATATTCGGAATCCGGGAAACGATCGACCACTTCCTGCATCGCAGCGATTGCGCGACGGCTTGCAGCCTGATCGCGGGTCACGTCCGGAATCTGGCGGAAGTAGGAAAGACCGATGATGTAATAGGCATAGGCCGATTCAGGCGAAGTCGGGTAAAGCGTGTTGTAACGCTTCGCCATCGAGATCGCTTCTTCGTAATTGCCCTTGCGGTAGTTGGTGAAGGCAGCCATCACGAGCGACTTGCGTGCCCATTCCGTGTAGGGATGCTGGCGATCGACGGCGGCGAACTTCTTCGCAGCTTCATCAAGGCGACCTGCGTCCAGATTGGCGAGACCTTCATTGTAGGTTTTGTCGGCAGGATCAATCGTCTCGACATACTTGGTGAGATCGATGTCGTCGTCCTTGCTGGCACAACCGGCGAGCGGGATAAGAACGGCGATAGCGCCAGTCAGCAGCGCGGTTTTCGTCACACCCTTGAATTTGAAACTCGTCATGCGGTCTCCGGCCTTCTGACAGCGTCATTCCTGTTTGGAGCTGCGTGCTTCTAGCACTGCACGGCAGCTCCATCCATACAAATCATTCAGCTTCAGCGAATGTACGAACATAGCTGACGCTGTTTTGGCCGTCCATAAACCACATGCAGGCGAAATCGGCAATCGTCTAGTGGTCTGAATCCGCCGGACGGCGTATCGAAACGCGTAACCAGTGTGAATTGGCCCCGGTATTGGCTACCCGTATGGGTAGTTGCTCCCCGATCAATCCACCGTAGAACGGCGCACCGACTCAATTGTGAGGTGAACCGGCGAACACGGCTCAATTAAGGCCATGCGCCGATACATACTATTTCTTGGCTAAATTTAGAGCGCCCATGGAGCCGCTATATTCGGCTTCACAGCAACGAAATCCGATGCTCTCGAGTTCTGGCGAACACCGGAAGCCTCGACAATATCGAACGCCGTCTTGTCCGACAGCAGCGCCTTCACCGTTTCCGCATTCAGCCTGTGACCACTGCGGTAGGAACGGAAACAGCCGATGAACGGCAGACCGGCAAGTGCCAGATCGCCGACGGCATCGAGCGTCTTGTGACGAACGAATTCGTCCTTGAAACGCAGCCCCCCCGGATTGATGACAGAATTGTCGTCACCAATGACAAGCGAATTGTCGAGCGACGAGCCAAGCGCATGGCCGGAAGCCCAGAGGCGTTCCACATCCTTCATGAAACCGAAAGTCCGCGCGGTGGAAAGCTCCTTGCGGAAGGTCGCTTCGTCCACATCGTCTGCAAACTTCTGCCGACCGATCAGCGGGCATTCGAAGTCGATCTCGACTTCAAACCGCGTACCGGCGAAGGGGCGGAATTCACCCCAGGAACCGCCAGCTTCGACTCGGACCGTTTTCAGAATGCGAATAAAGCGTCGCTTTGCTTCCTGCGTGACAACACCCGCCTCATCGAAAGCTTCGATAAAACGCGCAGACGTACCATCGAGAATAGGAACTTCCGGACCATCAATTTCAACGACAAGGTTATCAATGCCCAGCGCGGCGACCGCCGCCATCAAGTGCTCAACCGTGTCGATCTTGGACTCTTTCGGCCCAAGCGACGTGCAGAGGTCAGTTGCGCCAATCTGTGAGACATGGGCGCGCACTTCCGGCGCCTTGCCCTTCAGATCTGAACGCTGGAATACGATTCCCGTATCGGCATCGGCCGGGAAAAACGTCGCCGAAGCTGGAGCTCCGCCATGAACGCCGACGCCCGAAAGCGTAACCGCACGACCAATTGTCTTTTGATAAGCGCTCAAGAGAGTTCCAATCTGCTGAATAAAATGAATACAGGCCGTTTAAACGGAATTTCAACACAGCCCATTTCGCAATTCTTTGCGTCTATATGGATAGATATAGCTAAAATTGCGACAGGAAATACAGAGGGTTCACCAACTCGTGCTGCCCGGACCATACTCCGTTACAATTAAAATAATAATTTGCGTGACTTGAACAAAATCACGCTTTCTTACGAATGTTTTGATTTTGTTTACTGAAACGAAAAAGCCGCGGGGGTTACCCGCGGCTTTCCTATTCACTCACCGAAATGGCTCAGTTCGACTGACGGCGCAGGAAGGCCGGGATTTCGAGCTGATCTTCTTCCGAAGCTGCGCGCGGCTGCGGACGACCCTGATCATCAAGCTGGCCGCGACGCGGTGCGTAGATGGACGTGTCCTGCTGCGGAGCGCGACGTTCAGCCGGACGCATGCCAGGTTCACGATGCTGAGCCGGTTCCAGACGGGCTGCAGGCTGATCTTCCTCACGACGCGACAGACCATGAGTCAGGCGCTTCAGGAGGCTCATCGGGCCGCGCGGCTCTTCCTGTGCAGGCTGCTGCGGAGCACGACGGGCATTGATTTCAGCTTGTGCAACCGGCGGGAAATCCGAAACGGCAGGCATGCGCGGAGCAGGACGCGGTTCACGAACCGGCTGTTCATGCATCTGCGGCTGCTGGTAGGCCTGTGGCTGTGCTGCCTGATGACCTGCCGGTGCCTGCGGCATCGGTGCACGGGCAACCGGAGCGCGTTCGAAGGACTCCGGTGCCGGAGCCTGGAAAATGCGACTCTGCGGGCGGAATTCCGGCTCAGCAGAAGCCGCAGGAGCTGCCGGTGCGGCTGGGATTTCAGCTTCGGCAGACTGGATCGCCTGGGCAATCGGATCGACCTGACGCGGCTGTTCAACAACCGGAGGACGAAGTGCGCCATGCGGAGCCATTGGCTTCGCCTGTGCAGTCTGCTTTACCGGCTGGCGAAATTCCAGCGGCGCAGGCGCCGCGTCTCCTAACTGCTTATCGATACCGGTAGCGACGACAGAAACGCGGATGACGCCTTCGAGGCCTTCGTCGAAGGTTGCGCCAAGGATGATATTCGCATCCGGATCGACTTCTTCGCGAATACGCGTAGCAGCTTCGTCGACTTCGAACAGGGTCATGTCGCGACCACCGGTGATCGAGATCAGGAGGCCCTTCGCGCCGCGCATCGAGGTTTCGTCAAGCAGCGGGTTAGCGATTGCAGCTTCGGCAGCAGCCATTGCACGGCCTTCGCCGGAAGCTTCGCCCGTACCCATCATAGCCTTGCCCATTTCGCGCATCACCGAACGAACGTCGGCGAAGTCGAGATTGATGAGGCCTTCCTTGACCATCAGGTCGGTGATGCAGGCAACGCCCGAATAAAGCACCTGGTCAGCCATTGCGAAAGCATCGGCGAAGGTGGTCTTGTCGTTGGCGATGCGGAAGAGGTTCTGGTTCGGAATGACGATAAGCGTATCGACGTTCTTCTGCAGTTCTTCGATGCCGAGATCGGCAGTCTTCATGCGGCGGGCGCCTTCGAAATGGAAAGGCTTGGTCACGACGCCAACGGTGAGGATGCCCCGTTCACGGGCAGCGCGCGCCACGACCGGAGCAGCGCCGGTGCCGGTGCCGCCGCCCATGCCGGCGGTCACGAAGCACATATGCGTGCCATTCAGGTGATCGACGATTTCGTCGATACACTCTTCAGCAGCCGCACGGCCAACTTCTGGCTGGGAACCAGCACCAAGACCCTCTGTAACGGCAGCGCCGAGCTGGATCATGCGTTCGGACTTCGACATCGTCAAAGCCTGAGCGTCGGTGTTGGCCACGACAAAATCCACGCCGCGCAGACCGGCATTGATCATGTTGTTGACCGCATTGCCGCCGCCGCCGCCGACACCGAATACGGTGATGCGGGGCTTCAGCTCGGTGATATCCGGCTTTTGCAGATTGATAGTCATAGGTCCTTGTTCCTCTTAAGCCTTACCACCGCTTCGCCGCCGCGGTGTGGATTGGTTGTTACCCAGATGGTCACGCCCCAATAATTCAACACGCTATTTCAACAGCTTACACAATACTTACTACTCAGAAACTCTCTTTCAGCCATTGGCTGACACGTTGAATGCGCCCACCCGTACCGGTCATGAGACCGGAGGAAGCCGCTTTCACCGACCGCTCTTCTATCCCGGCCACCTGCGGGTAAATCAGAAGTCCAACGGTCGCGGCAAAAGCTGCCCCCTTAGCCGCCTCAGGCAATCCCGCTATTCCTAGAGGACGCCCGATTCGTACATTTCTTGCAAGGATTCGCCTGGCTGCCTCTGGCATTCCTGGCAGCTGGCTTGCGCCGCCGGTCAGAACCACACGCTTGCCGACAATATGTCCAAGACCTGACTGGTTAAGCCTGTCGCGCACCAGTTCCAGTGTCTCTTCCACTCTTGCACGGATAATCCGCGTCAGCACCGAGCGCGGATATTGATTGGGTACATCACGCTCATCGTCGCCGATGGGCGGAACGGAGATGAGATCGCGGTCATCGGCAGCGCTCGGCAGAGCGGAGCCATACATGACCTTCAGGCGTTCGGCATCTTCCATCCGAGTGGAAAAGCCGCGAGCCACATCCATCGTCACGTGATTACCGCCGATGGCCACTGCATCGGCGTGAATAAACTTGCCTTCGGAGAAGACGGAAATCGTCGTCGTGCCGCCGCCCATATCGATGCAGGCCGCGCCCATTTCAGCTTCGTCGCCGACCAGAGCGGCAAGACCGCTGGCATAAGGCGTTGCAACGATGGCTTCCACCGACAAATGGCAGCGATTGATGCAAAGCTCCAGATTGCGCAGTGGCGCTGCATCGGCAGTCAGCACATGCATATCGACGCCAAGGCTGTCGCCCAGCATGCCGAGCGGATCGCGAATACCGCGTTCGCCATCGAGTGTGTAGCCAACCGGCAGCGAATGAACGAGGTGACGCTCGGCTGCGAGCGCCTGCTTGGCACCGGCAGCCAGAACACGACGAATATCGGTCTGCTCGACTTCATGGCCGCCCAGATTGACGCTGGCCGTGAAGGTTTCGCTCTTGAGGCGACCGGCTGAAATATTGACGATCAGGCTATCGACGGTCAGACCAGCCATGCGCTCAGCTGCATCAACCGCAAGGCGGATCGACTGCTCTGCCGCATCCAAATCAATGATGACGCCCGACTTGACGCCCCGCGAACGCTGATGGCCGATGCCCAGCACTTCCATACGGTGCGTGCGGCCCGGCAGCAGTGCGCCGCCTTCATGCGGACGCAACCGTGCGATGACGCAGGAAACCTTGCTCGATCCGACATCCAGAACCGTTAACAGGCGCACCTTGCGCCCTGCAGCTCCGCCTTGTGATGATCCCTTGCCGCCCAGAATACTCATACGCGCTTCCCCGTGCGGGATAGTTCTTTTTTACGCTCTGCCAGAAACTTCTGGCGCTGCTCCATGCCACTTGCAGTCAATTGAACAGTCACGCGATCATCGAGACGAAGATCGACCGCAGCGATATCGCGCGACAGAAGGTGCTGATCCTGATCGAGCTTCTCGACCTGCGCGAGCGCCTTCAGCGGATCGGTTTCCGGCAGCATGATGCGCACGCCATTATCCAGAAGCAGGTCCCAGCGACGGTCGCCGACACGGATGTAGGCGCGAACCTTTCCGGCCAGACCCGGATAGGCAGCGATTTCATCAACGAAGCCCTTGACCTTCTTTTCCGCGCCATCACCCACGACGAGCGGCAACGAATTGTAACGGCCCGGACGGAACGGAACGATGGTATCGCCGGCGGCGTCGATCAGCGCCAGATCCTTGTCGTTTTGCCAGATGGCGAACGCCTTGCGTTCATGCAACGAGACAAGAACCGTACCAGGATAAACCTTGCGAACTTCTGCGCTTTCAACCCATGGCAGCTTGTCGATGGATTGGCGCGCTTCTTCAGCGCTCAGACCAACGAGAGATGTCTCGCCATCGAGATCGAGCTGACCCAGAATATCGATATCGGACGTCTCGTGGTTGCCGACGACCTTTATATCCTCAATTGCAAAACCGAGTGTGGAAGCAGTCGCCTTGACCACCTCCGGCGTGTGACCGCCAACCGCCATGCCATAAAGGCCGGTAGCACCAAGGAAACCCAGCATGCCGACAGTGCCAGCATGGCGTGGAATATTTACATTGCCTTGGAAAAGGCGAGCAGCAAAGCGAAACGGCTTGCGTAGGAAACGCGGCAGGACAAAAGCAGCACCCGTCGTTCCCGATGCATCCCGCATCGAGCCCGAGCGCCCATATCCGTCCGATTTTCCGTTCAACGCAAACAAGACGCGTCCTCCACCATCCAACTCAACAATTCACCGAAAGAGATACCAGCCGCTTTGGCGATATCAGGCACGAGCGAGGTAGGAGTCATCCCCGGCTGGGTATTGATTTCCAGCCAGATAACTTCGCCATCATCAGAGAAACGATCGTCGAAACGGAAGTCTGACCGGCTTACGCCCCGACACCCGATTGCCCGATGCGCCGTAAGGGCCATTGTTTGTATTTTTTGGTAAATATTTGGTAAAATTTTTGCCGGACACACGTGAGATGACGCGCCTGCAACATATTTTGAATCATAATCGTAGAACTGATGGCCTACCGGAATGATCTCACACACGTCCATGACGCGATCACCCATCACGGCACAGGTCAATTCCCGGCCGGGAATGTATTTTTCGACCAGAACCTCGGCACCGTAGTTCCACTCAGCCGAACTGATGATTTGCGGCGGATGCGCCTGATCTTCCTTGACGATCACGACGCCAAAGCTCGAACCTTCGCGAACCGGCTTGACCACGTAAGGCGGCTCCATCGGATGCTCAGTGCCGATCTCAAAACGGTTGAGCAGAAGCGAGGAAGCAACAGCAACACCGGCAGCAGCCGCAACCTTCTTGGCGCGGTCCTTGTCCATGGCGAGCGCCGATGCGAGCACGCCCGAATGCGTGTAGGGAATCTGGAGATATTCGAGAACGCCCTGAATAGCGCCATCCTCACCGAAAGGGCCATGCAGCGCATTGAACGCAACGTCAGGCTTCAGTTCGGCAAGAACGCTGGCAACATTGCGATCCACATCAATACGCGTCACGCGATAGCCGCGCTCTTCAAGGGTCGCAGCGCAAGCCGTTCCAGAGGACAAACTGACCGGGCGCTCCGAAGAGAAACCGCCCATCAAAACGGCGACGTGCTTTCCCGTCATGTTAGCATCCCCTCTGCGCAATCCCCTGCGCATCAATTAAACAGAATCCAAGCAACCCAGCAGCGAAGGCCGCAGGCACCCGCGGCAGGAAAATCCTGCCGAATCAAATCACTGTGTGGTTAACCCTAAAGAATCAGAGGATTGATTCCGTGACAAGACCCTATAGAAAGGGACGAACCTTACGCGTCGCTTGTGAAGGCAAAAAAGCCCGGAATATCAGGTAGAAAATCCGGGCAACTTTTTTATCAAAATTTTCCAAGAAACTCTTCTACCGCCTCGCCCTCGCGGAACAAACCGAGACGTTTGATTTCCCAATGAAGGCGAATACCCGAATTTTCAAAAACTCTGGCGCGAACCGTTTCGCCCAAAGTCTCCAGATCGAGCCCCGTTGCGGTGCCTGTATTGATCATAAAATTGCAGTGCATTTCGGACATCTGCGCGCCGCCGACGCGCAAACCGCGGCAACCTGCCTTGTCGATTTCCTTCCAGGCCGATGTGCCTTCCGGATTCTTGAAGGTCGAGCCACCTGTCTTTTCGCGTACAGGCTGCACCGTCTCGCGATGATGCTGCACCTCGTCCATGGCTTGTTTGATCGCTTCATGCTCGCCGGGAGTTCCCTCGAACAAGACAGAGGTAAAAATCAGATCCGGCGATGCTGAGGAATGCCGATAGGCGTAGCCCATATCCGCATTGGAAAGCACATGCACATCACCCTTGCGATCAAGGGCGCGAACCTCCACGACGCGCTCGCGCGTTTCCACGCCGTTGGCGCCTGCATTCATGCGCAAAGCCCCGCCCATGCCGCCGGGTATGCCATGGTAGAAGTGGAAGCCAGCCAGCCCCGCTTCCAGCGCCGCTGCGGCCACGCGCTTGTCAGGCGTCGCCGCGCCTGCCCGCAGCTGCGTCTCAGAAACCTGATCGACTTCGCCGAAGCCTTTTGCGGAAAGCCGCACGACAAAGCCTGGAACACCGCCATCGCGCACGAGCAGATTGGAGCCGATGCCAACCACGAGAATCGGTATCTCTTCCGGCACAACCTTCAGAAATGAGGAGAGGTCTTCTTCATCGGCAGGCTGAAACAGAACCTGTGCCGGTCCGCCAGCGCGGAACCAGGTGATCTTGTCCATGCCGGCATCGGGCGTCAGCCGACCACGCAAGCCCGACAATTTGCCGTCGAGCTTCTTCAGAAGCGTCTCGCCGCTTTCCATCTTACTTCTTACCCTGTTCAGCCAGTTCTTTCGGCAGCGCATATGCCCACTGCGTAATATTGCCTGCGCCGAGGCAGACCACGAAGTCGCCCGGCTCCGCTATCGAAGCAACCAACGGTGCCAGTGCTTCTGGCCCGCTGGCATAGCGTGCATCGCGATGACCTGCGGTTTTGATGCGCGATACGAGCGCCTCGGAATTGATGCCTTCGATAGGGTCTTCGCCAGCCGTATAGACCGGCGCTACGATAACCGTATCGGCATCGTTGAAACATGCCGCGAATTCATCAAAGAGGCTTGCCAGACGCGTATAGCGGTGGGGCTGCACAATGGCGACCACACGACCTTTTGTGGCTTCACGTGCAGCTTTCAGCACGGCGCGGATTTCAACCGGGTGATGGCCATAATCATCGAATATCTCGACGCCGTTCCACGTGCCTGTATGGGTAAAGCGACGTTTCACACCGCCGAACGAACCAAGACCACGACGAATATCGTCGGCCGCGATACCCAGCTCATGCGCAACGGCGATTGCCGCCGTCGCATTGGATACGTTGTGCTGCCCCGGCATCGGCAGACGCAGATCCTTGATCTCGGCTGCCTCGCCCTTGCGCGAACGGATCACGACATCGAACAGACTCGCAGCACCATCCATGCGGTGATTGACAAAACGCACATCAGCCTGCGGGTTTTGGCCATAAGTCACAATACGGCGGTCTTCGATGCGGCTCACCAGAGCCTGCACTTCGGGATGGTCAAGGCACATCACACCAAAGCCATAGAACGGCACATTCTCGACAAACTGCGCGAAAGCCGCACGCACGGCATCGAAATTGCCGTAATGATCGAGATGTTCCGGATCGATATTGGTGACTACCGCGATATCGGCTGGCAGTTTGAGGAACGTGCCGTCGCTTTCGTCGGCTTCCACCACCATCCAATCGCCATCGCCCATACGGGCATTGGTACCGTAAGCATTGATGATACCGCCATTGATGACGGTCGGATCAAGATGCCCGGCATCAAGCAATGCGGCGACCATTGAGGTCGTGGTGGTCTTACCATGCGTACCGCCAATCGCAACCGCATGACGGAAGCGCATCAACTCGGCCAGCATTTCGGCGCGGCGCACGATAGGCAGCAGCTTTTCGCGTGCAGCAACCAGCTCGGGATTGTTTTTCTTGATCGCCGTCGAAACGACAACAACTTCGGCATCACCGATATTTTCAGCCTTGTGGCCGACAAAGACCTCAATGCCTTTTTCACGCAGGCGCTGCACATTGGCGCTGTCGGACTGGTCAGAGCCCTGTACCTTGTAGCCGAGATTATGCAGCACTTCGGCAATACCGCTCATGCCGATGCCGCCAATTCCGATGAAATGGACAAGCCCGATATTCAGCGGCATTTTCATGGCCGAGTTCCTTTTTTGAATTCCTGAACAGATTTACCTGCTGCAATAGCCTCTGCCAGATCAGCAAGCAACTGCGCTGCATCCGGCTTACCAACGCTTTTTGCAGCTTTTGCTTGTGCTTCGAGGCGCTGTGGCTCATTCATCGCAGCCTGGAGTATCTCGGCAAGGCGTTCTGGCGACAATTCCGACTGGCGAACAACCTCGCCACCGCCGACAGCCGCGAGCGCTGCTGCATTCGCTGCCTGATCATGATCGAGCGCGTGCGGAAACGGCACCAACATCGCCGGACGACCGATCACGGTGATCTCAGAAACGGTCGAAGCACCGGACCGCGAAATCACGAACTGGGCATCCGCCATGCGTGCTGGCATATCGTTGAAAAACGGCGCAACGTCAGCGGGAACACCAAGTTTCTTGTAAGCTTCGCGTACAGCGGCTTCGTCTTCCTTGCGGGCCTGCTGGGTGATCAGCAGCCGCGCTCGGTCGTTCTCTGGCAGCAAAGCCACGGCAGCGGGAATGGCAGTCGAAAAGAACTGAGCGCCCTGGCTACCGCCAAAAACCAGCAGGCGGAAACGTTCATCCGCCTTGACCGGTTTGTAGGGCGTTCCGGCTGCAGTCAGAACTGGTGGACGCACCGGATTGCCGGTCGTAGCCGTCTTTTCGGCATGGGTTCCACCGGTCTCAGGCAAGAAACCACCGGCAATCGCCTTCACGCGCCCGGCCAGCCCCTTATTGGCGCGACCCATGACGGCATTCTGCTCATGCACCATCGTCGGGATACCCATATTGCTTGCAGCATAAAGCGGCGGCAGCGTCGGATAGCCACCAAAGCCCGCAACGAGTTTGGGCTTCAGCCTGCGGAACAATTTACGGGAATCGAGATTGCCCTGCCATAGTGACCAGAACGTCTTCAGGAGCGCTATCGGGTTGCGGCCTGCAATTGTTGCCGAACGAATGACATGAACATGATCTTCCGCGAAGTCACCCGCGAAACGCTGCGCGCGCGCATCGGTCGCCAGATGGACGTCCCAACCACGCGCCTTCAGTTCATGCGCCAGCGCTTCCGCCGGAAAAAGATGACCGCCCGTTCCACCGGCGGCCAGTACGATTACGCCTTTTACCATCAGCCCCTCACAGCGCAGGAATGCGTTTGCCCATATCGACACCGCTACCGACCGTATGGGTCATACGGGCTTCCGGACGGCGGCGCGTCAGAGCCAGAAGGATGCCCATCGTGATGGCGATGGCAATGAGCGAGGAACCGCCATAGGAGATGAACGGCAGGGTCATTCCCTTTGCAGGCATGAGATGCAGGTTCACAGCCATGTTGATGATCGACTGGAAGCCGAACAGAATGACAATCCCCGAGACAGCCAGACGAGTGAACGGATCACGCTCGCGCAACGCAATCGAAAGGCCGCGCACGACGATGAATGCGAAAAGCAGCATGATGATCATGCACAGAACGATGCCGTATTCTTCTGCCGCAACCGAGAAAATGAAATCGGTATGGCTGTCCGGGATGATGCGCTTGATGGTACCTTCGCCCGGACCTTGTCCGAACCAGCCGCCGCGCAGGATTGCTTCGCGTCCGGCATCGACCTGGAACGTGTCGCCCTCGCCTGTCATGAACCGGTTGATACGCCCGGCCACGTGATCGAACATGAAATAGGCTGAAACGCCGCCGCAAACAGCAAGACCACCCAGGACCAGAATCCAGAACATCGGCAGACCGGCGAGGAAGAACATGGCACCCCATGTGCCTGTGGTCAGCATTGTCTGGCCAAGGTCAGGCTGGAGGACGAGCAAAGCAGCAACGGTGCCGAACAGCAGCATGGCAAGAAAATTGCCGGGCATTTCGCCACCGCGTTCACGCTCCGAGAACAGCCAGGCGCAAACCACCACGAATGCAGGCTTCATGAATTCTGACGGCTGGATAGAGATCCCTGCCAGATTGACCCAGCGCCGCGCACCTTTCACTTCGATACCGAAGAACAGTGCGGCAACCATCAATACAAGCGAAATGCCGAGCAGGATCAAAGCAAATCGCCTGATCTGGCGCGGCGACAGAAACGACACGCCGATCATGACGCCAACTGCCGGCAGCATGAAGAAAATCTGGCGCTCGACAAAGTGGAACCCGTCGAGCCCGATACGCTGGGCCACGGCAGGACTTGCGGCGAATGACAGCAGAATGCCAAGCCCCATTAGAGCAAGACATGCAGCGAGGAAGAAGCGGTCTATTGTCCACCACCAATTGGCGACAGGACCGCGATCGACACGGCTTACCATCAGCTTTTCCCTCCTATCGGCTCGACGCCCGGAAGCGCCAGAACAGCGCTGCGGAATGCATCGCCGCGTTTTTCAAAATTCTGGAACTGATCGAAGCTCGCGCAAGCGGGCGACAACAGCACAACCGGTTCGGGAGCAGCATCGTTACCGGCATCGCGAGCCGCATGTTCGACGGCAACTGCAAGCGTGTCAGAAATCTCAAATGGCGCCCCATCGCCAAGCGTTGCCGCAAACTGCGCTGCGGCTTCGCCGATCAGATAGGCCTTGGCAATTCGCGGGAAGAACCCGGCCAGCGAGGTAATCCCGCCAGCTTTCGGCACACCACCTGCAATCCAGTAGATGTTCTGCGGGAAGGAGGACAACGCCGGAGCCGTTGCTTCCGCATTGGTTGCCTTGGAATCGTTGACGAACAGGACTTTCCCGCGATGCCCAACCTGCTCCATGCGGTGGGCCAGACCGGGAAAGCTCTTCAATCCCGCATCGATTTCTTCAAGGCTTAAGCCCACTGACAGGCAGGCGACGACAGCCGCAAGCGCGTTCTGCGCATTGTGCGCACCGCGCAGCGAACCGATACCTTCCAGGGAAGCGATTTCGTCAATTTCCCCGTCCTGCGACCAGAGCAGCTTTGCGCCGTCAGCGAAATAGCCTTTGCCAAGGTGCCTTTCCTTGGAAATTCGCACGACGTGTACACCATCGCGATAAAGCCGGTCCGCAATGGCTTCGCAATAATCATCATCAACGCCGACAATTGCCGTGTCGCTCGCCGCCACCAGACGTTCCTTGATCGCGGCATAGTTTTCCATTGAGCCATGACGGTCGAGATGATCCGGTGTCAGATTGAGCAGAATGCCCGCCGTCGGGTTCAGCGATGGCGCCAAATCGATCTGATAGGATGAACATTCGACCACATAGAAGCGATTTGCCTGCGGCGGCTCCAGCGTCAGGATTGCGGTGCCGATATTGCCGCCAAGCTGCATATCCCGACCGGAAGCCTTGATGATATGGGCGATCAAAGCGGTCGTCGTCGATTTGCCGTTGGTGCCGGTGATGGCGATGAACGGGCAATCGGGAGCAATGTGATTGCGCTCGCGGACAAACAGCTCCACATCACCGATGATTTCGACACCTGCGGCATGAGCCAGATCGACAGTCCAGTGTGGCTTTGGATGGGTCAGCGGAACGCCCGGCGAAAGCACGAAAGCCGCAAATTGCGTCCAGTCAGCCTGCCGCAAATCGCCTGTGGCAATGCCCGCGCTCTGGGCACGGGCAACGCTGTCGGGATTGTCATCCCAGGCAATGATCTTTGCGCCGCCCGCAAGAATGGCCTTGGCGGTCGCGATACCCGACCCGCCCAGTCCGAAAAGGGCGACTGTCTTATCCTTGAGGGCGGTGATCGGGATCATTCGATATGCCTGTTATCTGAGCTTCAGGGTGGAAAGGCCGATCATCGCGAGAATGATCGCAACGATCCAGAACCGGATCACGACCTGGCTCTCGGTCCAGCCCTTCTTTTCAAAATGGTGGTGGATAGGCGCCATGAGGAAGACGCGCTTGCCGGTCAGCTTGAAGGAGCCAACCTGAATGATGACGGAAAGCGCTTCGACGACGAACAGACCACCGATGATGGCGAGAACGATTTCATGCTTCGTTGCAACCGCAACAGTGCCCAGCATACCACCCAGCGCCAGCGAACCCGTATCGCCCATGAAGATAGCGGCGGGAGGCGCATTGAACCACAGGAAGCCGAGGCCCGCGCCAATAACAGCGCCAAGAACCACAGCAAGTTCACCTGTGCCCGGCACGAAATGAATCTGCAGATAGTCGGCGAAGATCGCGTTGCCGGAAAGATAGGCAATGAAGCCGAAAGACGCTGCGGCCACCATGACCGGTACGATTGCAAGCCCGTCGAGACCATCTGTCAGGTTTACGGCATTGCCTGCGCCCACCATGACGAAGGCTGCAAACGGAATGAAGAACCAGCTCAGATTGACGACGAACTGCTTGGCAAACGGGAATGTCAGCGACGACGAGAACGGCTCCTGCCCTGCCCGCATGATGACGAAAGCGGCAATAGCGGCGATCAGGAATTCGATGCCAAGACGCGCCTTGCCGGAAAAACCCTTGTCGGACTGCTTCGTCACCTTGAGATAATCATCATAGAAGCCGATGGCGCCGAAACCCACCGTAACCAGCAGAACGACCCAGACATAGACGCTGGCCAGATTGGCCCAGAGCAGGCATGACACAAGAATACCGGTCATGATCATGAGGCCGCCCATGGTGGGTGTACCGGCCTTCTTGAAATGGGTCTGCGGACCGTCAGCGCGGATCGGCTGGCCTTTCCCCTGACGCACCCGAAGCGAGTTGATGATCGACGGGCCGAACAGGAACACGATCAGCGCCGATGTAATCATCGCGCCGCCGGTACGGAAGGTAATGTAGCGGAACACATTGAGCGGTGTCATATGTTCGGCGAAGAAGGTGAGAAGCATCAACATGTAGAGAAAAATCCCTCAAATACCGCTTACTCCGCGGGTTCCACCGGCGGAAACTGGCTAATCAACGTCTTGACGATTTTGGAAAAGCCGATCCCCTTCGACGATTTCACCATGATGACATCGCCCGGACGGACCGCCTTGATCACCAGCGGCAACAATTCGTCGGTGCTTTGCCTGTACTCGGTCTGAATTTCAACCGGCAAGGCATTTTTCAGCGCCGACATGTCCGGTCCACCGATAAAAAGCGTATTCACTTCAGCATCCACGATCGGGCGCGCGAGATCGGCATGAAGTTTGCCCGACTGACGGCCAAGCTCCAGCATGTCGCCTAAAACCGCGATGCGACGGCCACGCGAACCTTCCGGTGTGGTCGAATGCAACAGCGACAGGGCTGCGCGCATCGAGGTCGGATTGGCGTTGTAGCTCTCGTCGATCAGCGTGAAGGTTCCTTCAGGATGCTGAAGCACATGGCGCGCGCCGCGACCGCCTTCGGCAGAAAGCGTCGCCATGGCCATCATCACCTTGGCGATATCAGCTCCGACCAGATCAGCGGCCCCAAGAACGGCGAGCATGTTCTGCACAATATGACGGCCCGGCATACCAACCTTCACGGCTGCTTCATGCGTTCCGATTTTGACCGTCATGCAAGAGCAGGTTGGGTGCAGCTTCACTTCGCGCAGACGATAGTCGGACCGGGCGTTCTCGCCGAATGTGGCAATGTGTTCGACACCGGCCTTTTCGGCCAGTTCTTCCAGCTGTTTGAAGCGCTTGTCATCACGATTGAGAAGCGCATAGCCGCCGGGAACTATGCCTTCGAAAATCTCCGCCTTAGCAACGGCGATTTCTTCCAGATTGGCGAAATGACCAAGATGTGCCGGTGCAATCAGCGTGATCAGCGCCACATGCGGGCGCACCATCTTCACCAGCGGACGAATTTCGTCGTGATGGTTCATGCCGATTTCGAAAACGCCGTAATCCGTATCGGCAGGCATGCGCGCAAGCGTCAGCGGCACACCCCAATGATTGTTGAACGACGCCACAGAAGCATGGACCTTGCCGACTTCCGAAAGCACATGGCGCAGGGCTTCCTTGGTCGTCGTCTTGCCAACCGAACCAGTCACCGCGATGATCTGCGCCTTCGAGCGTGCCCGCGAGGCAATGCCAAGCTTGGTCAGGGCCTCAAGCACATCCTCGACCACGATCATCGGTACTTTGGAATTGCCGAATGCGGGCAGACGATGCTCGGCCACCACAAGAAGACCCGCACCAGCGGCCATGGCGCTGGTTACGAAATCATGCCCGTCGAACTGTTCGCCCCTGATGGCGAAAAAAGCCTCGCCCGGTTTCAGCGAACGGCTGTCGATTGAGATGCCGGTTATGCCGCTGGGAAGGTTGCCAAAGGGCCTGCCTTCCATGGCTTCAACCATATCGTTGGATGTCCAGAGCCAGTCACTCATTCCGAGCGCTCCTCAAGGCGGGCAGCAAGTGCTGCTGCAACTTCCGCATGATCAGAGAACGGCAAGGTAATGCTGCCGACAATCTGGCCCTCTTCATGCCCCTTGCCTGCAACGACCAGCGTATCGCCCGCCTGCATCATGGATACAGCGGTAAAGATAGCCTCTCGACGATCACCAATTTCGGTTGCGCCCGGCGCTGCTGCCATGATTTCCGAGCGGATTTGGGCTGGAACCTCCGAGCGCGGATTGTCGTCCGTGACGATTGCCACATCCGCCAGTCGCGAGGCGATTTCGCCCATGATCGGACGCTTTCCCTTGTCGCGGTCGCCGCCGCAACCGAAGACCACGATCACCCGGCCCGTCGTGAACGGACGCACCGAAGTCAGAACATTTTCCAACGCCTCAGGCTTATGGGCGTAATCGACATAGGCTGGAGCGCCATCTTCCGTCGCACCGACGAGATCGAGCCGTCCCGGCGCACCTTTGAGGAGCGCCAAGGCACGCATTGCAGCCGCAGCCGGAACGCCCGTAACCATGGCAAGCCCTGCGGCAACCAGCGCGTTCGCAACCTGAAAATCCCCTGCGAGCGGCAATTCGATCTCAAAAATCTCGTCGCCGATGCGCACTTCGACATGCTGGCGGAAACGCTCGTGCTCGAGCCGCTTGAGAGCAATGAAATTGCCTTTTCGTCCGACCGTCTTCACGTCGCATCCGGCAAGCGTCGCCGCCTCGATGGCCTGCGCCGAGAAATGATCGTCGGAGAAGATGATGGCTGGCGCACCCTTCGGCAAAAGCATGTTGAAGAGACGCATCTTCGCGCCAAGATATTCCTCGATGGTCGCGTGATAATCCATATGGTCACGACCGAGATTGGTAAACGCACCGGCAGCGAGCTTGACACCATCAAGACGACGCTGATCAAGGCCATGCGATGAGGCTTCCATGGCCGCATGGGTCACGCCTTCATCGGCAAGCTCTGCCAGAACACGATGCAACTCCACCGGATCGGGTGTTGTCAGCGAATTATAGTCGCTGCGCGTCGGCGAAAACACGCCGGTCGTGCCGATATTCGCCGCCGGAAAACCGGCATAGGCCCAAATCTGCCGGGTAAAGGACGCGACGGAAGTCTTGCCGCTGGTGCCTGTAACTGCAACCATAACTTGTGGCTGCTTGCCATAGAACTGCGCCGCAGCAACTGCCAATGCAAGGCGGGGATCATCGACATGAAGAACCGGGACGCCTGCGTCAGCGACAGCCGTATCCTTGCCTGCGATGATGGCGCTGGCGCCGCGCTTGACGGCATCGACGACAAAAGCCGCACCGTCTGCTTTCACGCCTTTCAACGCTGCGAAAAGAAAACCGCGTTTGACCTTCCGGGAGTCCGACGTGACGCCGGTGATCTCCACCTCACCGGCATCGCCGGAGGCCAGTTCCTTAAAGAGAGCGATTTCCTTCAGTTTCATGGTCATACCAAATCCAGATTCAGTTGTGCGCGTTTCGCTGCAAGGGCTGCTTTATGCGAATCAGTCGTATTCGTTGGAAACCATTGCTGGCGGCACTTCCTGTTGAAAATCAGGCTTGCCGCTTAAATTGCTAACCATTGCTGGCTGGGCTTCGAGTTGGAAATCGGGCTTCACGCCGAGGAACGATGCAGACCGGCGGATGATCTCCGAAACCATCGGTGCTGCGTTGAGACCTGCGGTTGCGCTGAACTTGCCTTCTTCCGGCTTCGGTTCGTCGATGATGGTCAGCACGACATAGGTCGGATCATCCATCGGAAATGACGCCAGAAACGCGTTGAAACGCACGTCCTTCGAGTAGCGGCCATGCACAACCTTTTCCGCCGTGCCGGTCTTGCCGCCGACGCGGTAGCCCGGAACAGTGGCCCGCTTGCCGGAGCCGCCCTGAGCGGTCGCGTTGAGGCGATAGAGGTAACGCATATCCGCAGAAACCTGTGGATGAATGACCTGCTTGGCCACCTGATCAGCCTGAGCCTGCGTGCGCATCAGGAAAGTCGGCTCCATCAGCTTGCCGCCATTCATCAGTGCAGCCGCACCGACCGCCGTCTGCAACGGCGTCGTCATCATGCCGTGGCCGAACGAAATGGTCATCGAATGGACCTTCTTCCACACACGCGGCTCAACGGGACGCGCCACTTCCGGCAACTCCGTCTGCATACGGTCAAGAAGGCCAATCTTCTTGAGGAATGCGCGATGCCCTTCAATGCCGACGGCATCCGCCTCGCGTCCTGAACCAATATTGGACGAGAAGATGAAGACTTCCGGCAGCGTCAGCCAGCGGCCCTTGCCGTGGAAGTCACGGATCGTCTGGCGACCGAACACCAGCGGACGGCTGGCATCGAGTTTCGACTGCAGGTTGAACTTACCGGAATCGAGCGCCATCGCCGTGGTAAAGCTCTTGATGGTCGAACCCATTTCATAGGTGCCCGCCGACATGCGGTTTAGGCGGTCCTTGTCCAAAGCATGGACCGGGTTGTTCGGATCAAAATCCGGCACCGATGCCATGGCGATCACTTCGCCGGTCTTGACGTTCAGCACCACAGCACCGGCAGCAATTGCCCGGTAGCGTTCCATGGCCTTGACGAGTACGTCACGCATGATGTGCTGCACACGAATATCGATCGAGAGGCGCACCGGCTCCAGCGACTGTCCGGTTGCGAGCCCCACGGAACGCAGATCGGTCAGCCCCTGACTGTCGATATATTTCTCCATGCCCGCAATGCCCTGATTGTCGACATTGACGAGACCGAGGATATGCGACGCGGTCGGGCCACCCGGATAGAAGCGGCGCTTTTCCGTACGGAAGCCGATGCCCGGCACGCCGAGCGCCATGATCTGGCTCTGCTGGCGGGGCGTCAGTCCTCGCTTGATCCAGACGAAACCGGCACCACTTTTCAAACGCTTATATGTCGCTTCCCAATCAAGATCGGGCAGCACCGTCGACAGCATTTCGATGGTTTCGTCGGGATCTACGATCTTGCGCGGCTCTGCATAGAGCGAAGCAGTCTTGATGTCGGTCGCGAGGATTTCGCCGTTACGGTCGAGAATATCCGGGCGCGACGCGAGCTGGTGAACCGCCGGGCCTGCATTATCCTCATTTTCGCCGCCGATGACACCAAAATAGATGAGCTTGCCACCCATCACACCATAGATGCCGACAAAACAGGCGATGGCCATCCAGAGACGATTGCGGGCGCGGTTGCCATGCTTTTTGCGCGAGCCGACAAACGCCATGTTGCCGGCCAGCTTTTCATCGCCAACCGGCTCAACACCGTCATCCGCCTGCATATTCTTTTTTCTGAAAAGTCTCAGCCGCATGATCAGTGCCTCGCCCCGCTTTTCTTGACGCTGCCGGTCGTGATGGCATCCTTTTCAAGCACGCCACTTGCAAGCAGTTCATCGCTGCCGGAGATGATCTTCTGGATATCGTCAACCGGACGTTCCGGAATTTCGTGGACACCCAGCACAAGCTGTTCGGCTTCGATCGGCTGGAGGTTGAGTTCCTTTTCGTAGACACCAACGAGACTTTGCAGACGACCAGGCTGGGTCATCAATGCCCAGTCGGCGCGCAGGAGCGTGATCGTGTCCTTCTCGGAGTCGATCTGTCGCTTCAGCTTGGCGATCACCGCGATCTGCTTTTCCGCGTCATATTTGATCGTGTAGGTGACGGTCGCCGCCACCAGCATCGCCGCTATCATGATGATGTCGAAAGTACGCAGCACTCGTTCAACTCCGGGCCAGTTCGTTCGTCTCGGGCAGTTTGGGCAGTCCGAAAAGCGATAAATCGTCTTCCAGTGGCGGATTTTCCGTCCTTATTCCAGCGCGCAGCTTCGCCGAGCGCGCACGTGGATTTCGTTCTTCTTCCTCTGCGGTCGGGCCAACAGCGCCCTTGACCGCAGGTGTAAAGCTCGGCAGACGGACATGTGTTTCCGGCAGATGACGCGATCCGGCACTACCGCCAGCGCGGTCAGCGAAATAGCGCTTCACCATGCGGTCTTCGAGCGAATGGAAGGTCACGACAACCAGCCGACCGCCCGGTTTCAGGATGCGTTCGGCAGCAAGCAACGCCCGCGCCAGTTCGCCCAACTCGTCATTCACATAGACCCGCAGCGCCTGAAACACCCGCGTCGCCGGATGGATGCGATCCTTCGGATTGCGACCCACCAGCGCTTCGATGGCATTGGCCAGATCGAGCGTACGCGTGAAAGGCTGTGCGGTCCGGCGCTTGTCGATCATGCGTGCAATGCGGCCTGCATGGCGCTCTTCGCCCAGAAAATTGAAGATGCGGGCAAGATCACCGGTCTTGAGACGGTTCACCACATCGGCAGCGCTTGGTCCTTTTTTTGACATGCGCATGTCGAGCGGACCATCCTTCTGGAAGGAAAAGCCGCGCTCGGCCTCATCGATCTGCATCGACGATACGCCAATATCGAGCACAACGCCGTCCACCTTGCTGCCTGCTCCCTTAACCTTCGAGACTGCTTCATCAAGAGCAGAGAACCGGGACTCGACCAGATCGAGCCGGCCCGGAAACTGCTTTTCCATCGCCCGCCCGGCTTCGATTGCGGTCGGATCGCGGTCAATCGCGATCACGTCCGCTCCCGCTTCCAGTATGCGACGCGTATACCCGCCAGCACCGAATGTCCCATCGACAATCACTGCGCCAGATACAGGCTTCAGGGCGTCGATCACTTCGGCGATCAGCACCGGAACGTGACGGACTTCAGCCCCTTCGGCTTGAGAATTGTCTCCGCCGAGGCTTGCCATCATTCCGATCCTTTCCCGGGTACTTGGCCCGTTTTTAAAGCGTCTCGCGCTTCAATCTTTTGTTTTCACGCATGTTTTGTTCCAAAATCGGTTCCCAACTTCAGGAAACATGCTTTCGTGTTTTGCTTGCGGATTCCGCCCATTTGCCGTCAACGTGGCGACATGGCGGATCCGTTCGTCAGTTATCGGATATTAAGCTTAATGAAGCGTTATCCTTTGGCTCAGCACTTCTACAGAACTGTGCCAGCCCCATAATTTTCAACAGGGATTTTTTGAAGGCGGTTTGCGCTCAGCAGTTGCCCGAAAACGGACATTTGCTTCAATCCAAATGCGATGGACCCACACACTATGCATCACAAGCTTATGATTTGTGATGCCCCACCCCCGGTTGACGCCTTTCCATCATTGGCATATTTAATGCAAATAGTTTGCAACTGCATAAACACCCAAGGCATTGAGTATGGCACCCCATGGAGCAGGCCCCTCCGGCGCCGGCGAAGTAACATTTGAAGGCTGGCGACGTGATCGCGGCGAAGCATCCATGTCCGATGTCCACCGCTCGATCCGAGTCAATCGTTCAGGTTCAAAGTTCCGTCGCGCACTTTCCTTCTTCGGTCCCGGTTATCTGGTAGCCGTTGGCTATATGGACCCCGGCAATTGGGCCACCTCGCTCGCTGGCGGCTCTCGCTTCGGCTATACGTTGCTATCCGTTGTGCTGCTGTCCAATCTTATGGCCGTGCTCCTGCAGGCGCTTTGCGCACGTCTTGCCGTCGCAACCGGCCGCGATCTGGCGCAAGCCTGTCGCGATGCCTATCCGCGCGCGCTCGCATGGCCGCTCTGGTTCCTGGCCGAACTGGCAATCTGTGCCACCGATCTGGCGGAAGTAATCGGCACCGCCATCGGCCTCAACCTGCTCTTCGGCATTCCGTTAGAAATCGGTGTCATCATCACTGCTGCCGATGTGCTTCTGGTTCTTTATCTCCAGAACAAGGGATTTCGCCGTGTCGAGGCGCTCATCATCACCCTTCTGGGTGTGATTGCGCTCTGCTTCCTTATTCAGATTCTGATGGCGCAGCCGCAATGGGGCGCGGTCATCAAGGGCTTTGCGCCAACGACCGACATCATCCGCAATCCGGACATGCTCTATATCGCCCTTGGTATCATCGGCGCCACGGTCATGCCGCATAATCTCTATCTACATTCGGGCATCATCCAGACACGCGATTACGGCCACACGACCGCTGAAAAGCGCGAAGCCATACGCTATGCGACGCTGGATTCCACCATTGCGCTGACATTCGCACTCCTGGTCAATGCATCGATCCTGATCCTCGCTGCGGCAAGCTTCAACGCCACCGGCAATACCGGTGTCGAAGATCTCGACAAGGCCCATGCTCTTCTGAACCCGCTATTGGGATCGGCCCTCGCACCAACACTTTTTGCGATTGCGCTTCTCTGTTGCGGCCTGAACTCGACCATCACTGCGACGATGGCCGGTCAGATCGTGATGGAAGGCTTCATCGACATACGTCTGAAGCCGTGGCTGCGCCGCGCGATCACCCGCTTCGTGGCCATCGTTCCGGCTGCCGTCGTGACGATCATGTATGGTTCGCAGGGAACGACCGAGCTTTTGATCCTGTCTCAGGTCGTGTTGAGTCTTCAGCTGCCCTTTGCCATCATTCCACTCGTCATGTTCACGGCGGAGAAAAAGAAGATGGGATCGCTGGTCGCTCCACGCTGGGTGACGATTCTTGCCGCCATTACAGCTGCGATCATCGTCGTCCTGAACATGAAGCTGATTTACGATTTCATGTCCGGCGTGCCAATTTAAGCCCCTCCCGAGGCTCTTGGAATGGGCGGCTCCGTATCGCGGAGCCGCCCCTTCTTTTACTTCACTGCCGCGTTGCCACCGTCGGCATAAAGCGCTGAACCAGCGACAAAACTCGACATCGGGCCTGCCAGAAACAGCGCTGCCTGCGCAATTTCTTCAGGCTGGGCGATCCGCTTCATCGCATGCAGGCCTGCGGCCCATTCCTTCTGCTTTTCATCTCCGCCCATCGGCGTATCAACACCGCCCGGCAGAAGCGCATTCGCCCGGATGCCACGGGCACCGTAATCAGCGGTTATGCCCTTGACCATCCCCATGAGAGCTGCCTTCGAGGTTCCGTAAACCGACATACCGGGAATGCCAACGCTCGTGCCGACAAACGTCGAGGTGAAGACAATCGAGCCCCCGCCCCTTTCGATCATCAGCGGGATTTGCGATCTCGCTCCCAGAAATGCCGAGGTCAGATTGCCCGCCAGCACCCCTTCCCAATCATCGGGCACGATTTCGGCAAGCGGCGCGATAGGGCCTACAGTGCCAGCATTGTTGACAGCTATATCAAGCCCGCCGAATTTATCCTTCGCTGCCGTAGCAAGTGCCTCATGCGTTTCAGCTTCTGAGACATCGCCCGCAACACAATGCGCCTTTCCGCCAAACGCCGCGATCTCCTCCGCAACACGTTCCAGACCGGCAAGCCCGCGAGCATTCAGCACAAGGGCTGCGCCTTCTCTCGCAAAGAGCAATGCAGCGGCTCGCCCTATTCCGGACGATGCGCCGGTGATGATTGCGACCTTGTCTTTCAAACTGGACATACTGAACCTCCGTGATTTCGTGGAGGTCCCAATTAAAGTCCCGGCGGTAACGCAACTATCCGTTTCTTGCGTTTGAATGCTGAAGCAGTCGATTAGGAGCATTTCCAGCAAAAACATGAAACGGTTTTGCGTAGGGCAATGCGACAAAACAAATAGTTGGAGCGGTTCCAACGCTTCTTTTAAAATAGAAGCCGCTCTAGAGAAGATTGTCAGTCGGTCTGTAAGCCGGGTTCTGTATGGCCGGGCTTTCGCCCGACGTGGCAGCCATTCATCTGGGACGGATGTCGCCACCCGCCTCGTGCAACCCACCCGGACGGCTGATCCGGAAACTGATTGCCGGCCCTTGCGAGCCAGCGCGCCGTCCCTATTCGGTTTTGCTCCCGATGGGGTTTACCGTGCCGTCTGCATTGCTGCAGACGCGGTGGGCTCTTACCCCACCCTTTCACCCTTACCCCGTCATCCCTGCCGTTTCGTTGCGCAACGGTACGGAAGACGGGGCGGTCTGCTTTCTGTGGCACTTTCCCTGGGGTCGCCCCCGCCGGGCGTTACCCGGCATCGTGTTTCCATGGAGCCCGGACTTTCCTCACCTGCCGCCTTTCGGCATATGACAAGCGCGGCTGCCCGACCGACTGACAGCGCGCATATAGCAACGATAGCGGAACAGTGGAACCGGATTCCGGAAAAAATCTGCAGTCACCGGAAACAGAAAAGCCGACAGTGTCTCCACTGTCGGCTTTCCGTTCACGTCAGGCGGCCTGTACTCTACGCGACCGCCGACGTAAATCTGCATTCGCATCCTGAAAATGCATCAGAGAGCGCGCATATAGGCCTTGACCGAGCTGCAATATTTCGCCGAGGTCGGGTTCATACGCTTTGCACCGTGACCGGCATTGTACTTCAGGATCGTGCCGCAAGTGCTGCCGCCGCCGAGCTTCTGCGCCTGGGCCAGATACTTCATGCCGAACTGGATGTTCGTGGAAGGCTCATAGAGACCCTTGGCTGAACCCGTGTAGCCGAGGCCACGTGCGGTCGAGAGCTTGATCTGCATCAGGCCGATTTCACCGGCCTTGCCACGCACATTCGGCTGGAAATTGCTTTCGTGACGCACAACCGCATGGGCAAGTGCGGAAGGCACGCCGTAGGTCGATGCGTAACGATTGATAATGCTCGAATAAGCGCCGCCGCTCTTGGCGTTACGGGCAGTCGTGTCCTTCGACTGCGAACGCTTAGCAGCAGAACCCTTGCCCGTAGAATTCTTGGCAGTCGGAGCCGCACGGCGGCTGACGACCGATGCCTTCTTCGGCGCTTTGGTTGGCTTTTCCGCCTCGGCAGTCTTGTTCTGCTGGCGTGCCTTGAGGAGAGCGGCGAGGTTGGTCGGTTCAGTTGAAGGGGCACTCAGTGCTGGATTCAGGCCAAACGAACTCATCGCGCCAACAAGGGCGCAAACAACAACAAATTTAATTTTCATAACCTACCGTCTTGGAACGTTTCTTTTCTCAGACTGTCTGTCTTGGGTAAAAACAGTCCTGTTTTTTGATCCCGCCCGATATGGGTTGCCAGGCCCTTGTCCGCTGGGATTGAGCGATGAAGTGCCGGGCAAATGCAGCCGAAGATTGGTTGTAAAAGTAAAATAGTCTTACAGGTTGTAACATTCGCGATTCACGCAAACGCGGCGTAAACCTTCGTCACAACCCTTCTGCAACCGGGCTGGGTCGATCTATTTTTATGAAATCATTACAGAAATACGAATCAATGCTGGATAGAAAGATTAACCGCCCGCATCTCGTCAGGCGGTAACATTCTGCAGGGAAAAAATTAGCCTGTAGAGGGTATCTATAGTAGATACATCGGCCACCCCGTCCACATTTTGTGTCCGAAAATGTCGCTGAAAGGCCTTAATCACAGTCTCGGTGCCTTCATCGAAGACACCAGTGATGGCGATTTCGTAGCCATAAAGTGCCAGCATGGATTGCAACGCCTCGACCGGCTGGCCGTTTTCGCCACGTGCCAGAAACCGCCCGCCGCGGATCGACGTCGGCTCGAAATAGTGGCCGATACCCGCCTCGTGGAGCCGCTTCCAGGGGAAGTTATGGCCCGGGTCTGTCTTGCGCGAAGGTGCAACATCCGAATGGGCCAGAACATTTTCCGGCTTGATGGCATAACGCTCGCATATATCGCGACAGAGGCGGATGACCGCCTCGATCTGCGCATCCTTGAACGGCGGATAGTCTTCGAGATTACCCGGATTGACGATCTCGATGCCGATGGAAGCGGAATTGATGTCCGTTTCGCCCTTCCAGAAGCTCTTGCCCGCATGCCAGGCACGGGCCTTTTCCGAAACCATCTGCACGATCCGCCCGTCTTCATGGACAAGGTAATGCGCAGAAACTTCCATATCTGGCGATTTAAGAACCTGCACGGCCTCTTCGGCAGTCGCCAGACCGGTATAATGGAGAATGAGAAAGGCAGGCATCTTGCCGTCGCGACGCGGACCGAAATTGGGTGACGGATCAAGCGTTGCACCGGCAAAATCGGGCCGGTCAAGCGCCAGCTCCTGCAACAACTCGCTCTCGATTTCGCGCACGCTGCTCATGCAGCCTCCAGATTCTTCTCAATGCTTGCCCAAGCAGCGTTTATCGCTGCCAGACGCCTGTTGGCAATGGTTATGAATTCAAGCGGCAAGCCCTCTGCCACCAGCCGGTCCGGATGATGTTCCTTGACCAGCGAACGATAGCGCTTGCGGGCCATCTCGAAAGAAACGCCGCGCTCCAGCCCCAGAATGGCATAAGGATCGTCAGCACCGCGCTGGACATGCCGGATCGCGATACGATCGAAAGCGACTTCATCATAGCCGAAAATATCAGCAACGCCTGCAAGGAAGGCCATCTCTTTTTCATGCACATAGCCGTCAGCGGTGGCTATATGAAAAAGACCATCGAGGATATCCTCAAGCAGATGGCAATCGGGTTGTCCTTCACTGCACAATCCGGCGAGCTGACGCGCGTAGGATTCATAGCCAGCGACATCCTGCTTGGCGAGATCATAGAGCCGCGCGACATGCGCCGTCTCTTCCTTCGGCACAGCGAATATGTCCTGAAAGGCGCGGATTTCGTCCTGTGTGACGACCCCGTCGGCCTTGGCCATTTTGGCTGAAAGCGCGATCATCGCAATGGAGAAGGCCACCCGGCGCCGTGTATCGGCGTCACCTTCGAAAACGGTGCGCACGGCTTCGATAACGCCAGTAATGGCATTCGACGCCACGTAAGTGACAAACTCACCAATGCGAACCCAAATCGACATGGGACTTTTCTATAGAATTCCGAATGAACTGAAAACCGCCCAGGCGAGCGAAAGTCTAAAAAACAAACATTTAGAAAGAATATCAGGACATTGGCTTAGATTGTTGCCGAGTTCCGCAACGAACGCTTATTGCTGGGGTTCGCGTTCGTCGAAGGAACGCTGTGCGGCCGTGGCTGCTGCTTCTCCAGCCGTCTGTGCCTGCTGATCCGTCTGACCGACAGATTTTGCCGCAGCGACAGCATTGTTCCGTGCGCGTTCAATGGCTGCTGCCTTCTCTTCCGGGCTCACCACACCGGAACTATCGCGGAGCGACTTGACCAGATCGGGGCCCTTCTCCGTGCTTCCACTTTCTGCCGGTTTGGCAGGCTGCGATACAGCAGCAGCGCCCTGCTCGCCGCCATTCGTGGTGGCAGCAGTCTCGTCGTCCCCTTTGCCGCAAGCGGCAAGCACAACAAGAACAATCGCAGAGATGAAAAACAGGAAGTTACGGTTCATGACAAAAGCCATAACCGAAGCGAGCCTGCGTTGAAACACGGAAAACGCAGAATGCCCGTCTTTTCCCGACATGGTTGCTTTAACGTTCATCTCAATCCTAAAACCATTGGCTTAAAGCCATTGGCCTAAAGCCTTTGACTGAAACCTATTGGCACGAATGGCGACCCGGAAACCGGATCGCCACCCGCATGCTAGTGCATCACGACTTCCCAACCTTAGTTGGAAGGCGCTGTCCCTGTACCTGGCGCCGGGGTGGCCGGTGCCGGAGTTGCCGGGGCTGGCGTCGTCGTCGTGTCATTGTTCGAGGGCGCTGCCGGCGCGGATGGTGCCGGTGCGTTGCTCGTGTCGTCCTTCTTGTCATTGCACGCTGCAAGGCCGAGAAGCGATACGGCGGCGACAGAAGCAATCAGAAACTTCTTCACGTTGGCTCTCCTTCCTAGATCAGGCTCGTTGGCCTGGTTTCAGGCATTAAATGGCAATATTGCCAAACGCCTCTCTCTGTTTTCTCCGTGCGTGACCGGTTGATCCGGCCAATCACCTTTACGGTCACTCATCGACACAGAAATCCCGTCGACTCGGACCGTCACACAAGAAAACGGCAACGGCGCGAAAAAGTTCTCTCAAATAGTCTTACCGACCGTAATAAAGCGACAGTATTACAGGCGTATAGCCGCATTCATCTGGTTTAAAAACCCGCAATTAATTCGTCACGCCCCTGTCATTGGACGATGTTTAACTTGGCAAAATCAAAGTCGGGATTCGTGCATTAGGGGAATTTTTGATGACACAGCAAGCATCAGCCGACACAATTCTAAAACAGGCCGTGACCCAGAACAGCGCCCTCTCGCGGGCAGGCTTTTCTGAAAGGCTGTTTGCCTGGCTGTTCAAAGGGCTGGTCTATCCGCAGATATGGGAAGACCCGGAAGTTGATATGGCAGCTCTGGCTATAGAGCCGGACCACCGCATCGTCACCATCGCGTCCGGCGGATGCAATGCCATGTCCTACCTGACCGCCGATCCGGCACGTGTGGAGGCGGTCGATCTCAATCAGGCACACGTCGCGTTCAACCGGCTGAAGCTTGCGGCTGTCAAAAACCTGCCCGACTACGATGCATTCTACCGATTTTACGGGAAAGCCGACGACAAGACCAATCTTGCCGCCTACAAGCGCTTCATCCGCCCACATCTGGACAGCGAAAGCCGCGCCTATTGGGAAAAACGCAAATGGAATGGCCGCCAGCGTATTTCCATTTTCTGGCGCGACCTCTATCGCCACGGCTTGCTTGGCGTCTTCATCGGCATGGGCCATCGCGTGGCGCGCCTCTACGGGATCGATCCGCGCGACATCTTGAAGGCGCGCACAATGGAAGAGCAGCGTAGCTTCTTCGACACGGCGCTTGCCCCTCTCTTTGAAAAACGCATGGTGCGCTGGGCCACAGCCCGCAAATCATCCCTTTTCGGACTGGGCATACCGCCACAGCAATATGATGCCCTTGCCACTGCAGGAAACGGCGACATGGCGCTTGTCCTGCGCAGCCGTCTTGAGAAACTCGCTTGCGGTTTCCCCCTTACCGACAATTATTTCGCCTGGCAGGCGTTCGGGCGCGGCTATAGCGGCAATGAGAAGACCGGGCCTCTCCCGCCCTATCTGTCGCGCACCAACTTCGAAACGGTACGGGCACGCGCTGATCGCATGACCGTACAGAACGCAAGCTATACCGATTTTCTCGCTGCCAAGCCTGCGGCATCCGTCGACCGCTATATCCTGCTGGATGCGCAGGACTGGATGAATGACGAGCAGCTCAATGCCCTCTGGAGTGAAATCACCCGTACGGCAGCACCAAATGCCCGTGTCATCTTTCGTACCGCAGCCGAACCGAGCCTGCTTCCAGGACGGGTGGCACCGCAGATTCTGGATCACTGGGACTATCAAGCGGACGAATCCCGCACCCTGCACGACCGCGATCGCTCGTCGATCTATGGCGGGTTCCATCTTTATGCGCTGAAGGATGCCTGACATGTCGCGCAGCCCATGGAGCGTTCAGGGTATAGACCATGCCAACCTCATGGATCAGGTCTACCGTCGTCAGCGGCACTTCTATGACGCGACCCGCAAATACTATCTTCTGGGTCGCGACCCCATGATCGCAGGACTGTCCGTACCCAAGGACGGCACAGTTCTGGAGATCGGCTGCGGCACCGGCCGCAACCTGATAAAAGCTGCAGAAAACTACCCCGATGCAAAACTCTTCGGCATCGATATTTCAGCAGAAATGCTGGATACGGCACGCCGGGCGGCGGAGCGCGCTGGCATCGAAGATCGCGTCCGGCTTGATCGTGCGGATGCGGCCCAGTTCGATCCAGAACGATTGTTCGGGCAAGCCGGCTTCGACCGGATTTTCATTTCCTATGCCGTATCGATGATACCGCAATGGCAGTCGGTCATTCATGAAAGCATCCGGCACCTCAATGCGGGCGGAGAATTGCATATCGTCGATTTTGGCGATCAGGCCCGGCTGCCGCGCTGGTTCAGAAAGGCACTCTTCCAATGGCTGGAATGGTTCCATGTCACACCGCGCAGCGACTTGTTCGCGGTTTGCGACCAGCTTGCGCAGGAACGCAGTGCTGTCGTTGAGAAGCGCATTCTTTATCGCGGCTTTGCCTGGATAACGGTTGTTCGTTCGACAATGCCACCCTCTGCCACAGATTAGCACCAAACTTGCCCGCCAGACTGGTGACGTCCGCCTCCGGATCGCGTAACCGTTAGAAGACTGATTCGCGACACGGAACCACTATATGAACCGTCTGGCCAGCTGCAGCATTCTCGCCCTCGGCGCTTTACTTCTCTCCGCCTGCACGACGGTGGATTACGACTTTTCCGACGTAAAGAAATCGGGCGGCTCGGTGGCCCGGATCGCACCGCCGTCCGGCTCGGTAAAGGCACCACGCTTCGGTGATCGCGACCCGCACGACTGGACCGGTAAAACGCCCTGGCACTATCCGATCCACGGCACAGACGTTTCCAAATATCAGACCAACATTGACTGGAGCGCCGTGCGCGCCAGCGGCATTTCCTTCGCCTTCATCAAGGCGACCGAAGGCGGCGACCGCGTCGACGACCGTTTCAAGGAACACTGGAACGGCGCCCATCAGGCAGGCATCGCACGGAGCGCCTATCACTTCTACTATTTCTGCCGTCCGGCCATCGAACAGGCCCGCTGGTATATCCAGAACGTGCCGCGTGATCCGAGCGCGCTTCCACCCGTTCTCGATATGGAGTGGAACCCGCAATCGCCGACCTGCAAGCTGCGCCCCAACGCAGCCGTTGTGCGCAAGGAAATGCGCATCTTCCTGCAGGCGCTGGAGAAGCATTACGGCAAACGCCCGATTGTTTACACGACGGTCGATTTCTTCGATGACAACGACTTGCGGCAGATGGCAGACTATCCGTTCTGGCTGCGCTCCGTTGCCGGTCATCCGGACGAGAAGTACGGCCCGCATCCGTGGACGTTCTGGCAATATACCGGCACCGGCTCCATTCCCGGCATTAAGGGCGACGCCGATATCAATGTCTTCGCAGGCGATGCCAACTCGTGGAAAAAGTGGCTGGAAAGCAACAAGGTCCGCTAACACGGCGCAGTTTGGCAGTTCACACCAAGTTTTGCTTCATTTCCGGGGCTTGTTGGGGCAATAGCTAAAACAATCCCCGAAAGGGAGCCTTTTGCTCCCAATCTATTAGTGTGAGTTACCAATGAAGTTTTTTGCTTCAGTTATCGCAGCCGCCTTGCTTGCATCGACAACCATGTCGGGTGCACAGGCCGCCGCGTCTCCAGCGCCTGCTGCGACGCCAACTGAAAACACCGTCAATCTTCCCAAGCCGGAATGCGAGATCGATTACGGCCAGTGGATGGACAATCTGACCAAGGAAGCCCGGGAAGCCGGTGTCGGCGAAAAGGGCATCGCCGAATTGCACAAGGCCATGCTTGAGCAAAAGGTACTTGATCGTGACCGCAAGCAGACTGTTTTCAACCTGACTTTCACCGAGTTTTCCAAGCGCCTCATCTCGGAAGCGCGTTTGAAGAAGGGCCGTGAAAATCTGGCCAAATATGCCGACGTTTTCAAGAAGGTTGAAGATACCTATGGCGTTCCGGGGCCAGTCCTTGCCGCTTTCTGGGGTCTTGAAACCGACTATGGCGCCATTCAGGGTGATTTCGACACACTGAATGCGCTTGTCACCCTCTCCTATGACTGCCGCCGTCCAGACCTGTTCCGCCCGCAGTTGATCGCCCTTCTCAAGCTATTCGACCAGGGCGTCGTCGATGCAGCAACAACCGGCGCATGGGCTGGCGAAATCGGCATGATGCAGCTTCTGCCGAAGGATTATCTTGAACGTGGCGTCGATGGCGACGGCGATGGCAAGGTCGATCTGAAGAGTAGCGTTCCCGATGCCATGATGACCGCAGGCCGCATGATTTCGGAACTCGGCTGGAAGCGTGGCCAACCTTGGCTGGAGGAAGTTCGCCTGACCAAGGATCTGCCTTGGGAAGAAGCGATCCGCACCAACCGCAAGCCACATTCCTGGTGGGCTGAGCAGGGTGTGATGGGCCTCAACGGTCCACTCGGCCCGGATGATGGCGACGCGTCGCTTCTACTGCCGCTGGGCCGCAAGGGACCGGCTTTCCTATCCTATCCCAACTTCGACGTGTTCGTGGAATGGAACAAGTCCATCGTCTACGCCACAACGGCTGCTTATTTCGCAACCCGCCTGGCTGGTGCACCCGCCTTCGATCCAGGCAATCCAGTTCCGGGTCTGACACAGGACCAGCTAAAGGAACTTCAGACCAAGCTTCAGGCTCGCGGTTACGACATGGGCGGAAAGATCGACGGCGTGTTCGGTCTCCTGACCCGCGATGCCGTGCGCGCTGAGCAGATGCGCCTTGGAATGCCTGCCGATTCATGGCCGACACAGGAGCTTCTCGATAGGCTCTGATCTCGACAAGGCGCGGTTCAAAAAACCGCGCCTTTTCCTTTCCTGAAATGAAATGCGCCCCATGCTCACAACGCTGATTGTCGTCCTTCCCGTTTTTGCGCTGATTTTCTCCGGCTGGGGTGCCTTCAAGCTGAAAATACTCGGGCCTCATGCGATAGCGGAGCTGAACCGTTTCGTCGTCTATCTGGCGCTACCCGCCCTTCTCTTCGACATCATGGCCAATACGCATGGCAGCGAGCTCTGGCAGCCGGGGTTCATCGCAGTATTTCTGCTTTCAAGCGCCATTGCTTTCGCATTGCCCTTTCTGGTGCGGCTGCGTGGAAAACTGCCTCTGGCTGATACCGCGCTTGACGGCCTGAACGCTGCCTATCCGAATACCGGCTATATGGGCATTCCGCTTTCGATGATCGCCTTCGGGTCAGGCGTTTTGGCCGCAACCACCATTTCGATCATCATCACCGTCTGCGTCACCTTTGCTTTTGCGATTGTGTTGATCGAAATCGGCTTGCAGACCGAGAAGAAGCCGCTTCATCTCATCTGGAAGGTCATGCGGTCCCTGATCCGCAATCCGCTGCTTGTCGCTCCAGCACTTGGTGCAGTGGTGTCCTTTCTGGGGCTCACCATCCCTGCCCCGGCGGAAACCTTCCTGAAGATGCTCGGTGGTGCCGCATCCCCTTGCGCACTGGTGGCGCTTGGCCTGTTCCTCGCCCAGCCGCACAAGATCGAACGCGAAAGCGTCAATGCCATCGCTTTTCTCGTGTCGGCGAAGCTCATTGTCCAGCCGCTCGCGACCTGGCTGCTGGCGGTCTATGTCTTCGGACTGCCTCCCCTGCTCGCGCAAAGTGCTGCCCTTCTTGCAGCACTTCCGACCGGCACAGGCCCCTTCATGCTGGCCGAGCATTATCGTCGCGAGGCGGCGATAACCTCCAACGTCATCCTCTATTCGACAGTGATATCTATCCTCACCTTGTCGGCATATTTGGCGCTAATTCGCTAAAACGCGCAAAAAACATCGCCAAAAGCCGGTGGCAACTACGGCAAAAACAGTACCAAACGTGGCAGTTCGGTGTCTTTTTCATGAAATGTGAACAAATTTTTCTAGTCAAATATTTCAATAGTTTAGGTAGTAAACGATAGGTTTATTTCTCCATCACGCCAGATTGCAGCACGAAATCTTCTTTTGTTCGAGGCGTTTTGCGCTTAGATTCTAGCTTCCTACCAGCGCGCGTCCGGTCACCCGGGCGCATATGAAGGAGACAGACCAATGGGACTTACGCGATCTTTGAATGTCCTCATGATCTGTGCGGCATTTGCATTTGTTGCAGCGTTGATAGCAGGCGTCATCCCTTAGGGGAATTAGCCTAAACCATTACGGCGGCTTCGGTTTTGAGGATAGGCCGACCCGCACGAAAATGAAAAGCCCGGCGTAACCGCCGGGCTTTCTTTTATTTCAAGCAACCTCTAAAGCTGCTTCCGTCTTCGGCCTTATGCCAATCATATGACAGATCGCAAATGGCAGATCGGCGCGATTCATCGTGTAGAAATGGAAATCCTGCACGCCGCGCTCAATCAGATCCATCACCTGCTCGGCGGCAATTGCCGCTGCGACCAGCTGATGCGTCTGCGGATCATTGTCCAGTCCTTCGAAGCGTTCCGCCAGCCAACTCGGTATATGCGTCGCCGACCGCGCGCAGAAATTCTTGACCTGTTTGAAATTGTGCACCGGCAGGACACCTGGAACGATCGGGATATAGATACCAGCACGGCGAACACGCTCGACATAACGCTCGTAAAGGTCGTTCTCGAAGAAGAACTGGGTGATGGCGCGCGTTGCACCATTATCGACCTTGCGCTTCAGCATATCGATATCGGTGACAAAATCCGGGCTTTCCGGATGCTTTTCCGGATAGGCGGAAACCGAAATGTCGAAATCGGCAATATTGCGCAAACCGGAAACCAGTTCGGCGCCGTTCTGATAGCCGCCCGGCGTCGGTACATATTTTTCGCCGATACCGGCGGCCGGGTCGCCGCGCAGCGCCACGAAGCGGTTGACACCAAGAGCTGCGAACTCACGCACGACGCGGTCGACTTCCTCGCGTGTTGCATCCACGCAGGTCAGGTGCGCCGCTGGCTTGACATCTGTTTCCTTGAGGATGCGCGCCACAGTACGCGCTGTGCGTTCACGCGTAGAACCGCCAGCACCATAGGTCACGGAGACAAATTCGGGTTGCAGCGGAGCGAGCCGCGTCACCGTATCCCAGAGACGCTGTTCCATTTCCTCCGACTTGGGCGGGAAGAATTCGAACGATACCCGGGTGGTCTGGCCAATATCCGGTCGGCGGGAAAGACCGTAAAAACCCATCAAACTGTCTCCGTCATGCTCATTATCTGTTTTTGTCGCATTGTCTCTATCCCAAAACCGGTTCCCACTTTTGGGAGACATGCGAAGCCGGATCGGCGATAAGAAGGCGTGGATCGCGGGCAAGCCACAGCTTCACCGTCAGCCCCTCTTCTCCATTGGCCGCCTTCGGCTCCAGTTCCAGTGTCTTTTCCGGCTCAAGACCGGCATCTCTCATCCAGCCCAGCATCTGCTCGTCGCTGAATCCAAGCCGCAAATGGGCGTGTTCCTCACGCAGGAATTCGAGCTTGTGCGGCGCAAAATCGACGATCAGCAACCGTCCGTTGGGGCGCAAAGCCCGCGCCGCTTCACGAATGGCCGCAAGCGGATCGTCAAGGAAGTGCAGAACTTGATGAATAGTCACCAGATCGAAGCTCTCACGCTCCACAGGCAGCGCATAGACATCGCCTTGGCGAACCTGCGCATTGCCGATAGCTGCAAGATCAAGATTGGCTCGCGCCACAGACAGCATGTCACGATTGATGTCGATGCCGACACCACGAAGGTAAAGCGGGGCAAAAAGCTCCAGCAACCGACCCGTGCCGGTGCCGACATCCAGCATCGCCTGAAACGGCTTGTCACCGATAACTTTCTTAAGCGCGACTTCAACCGCATTCTCGGAAACATGCAGCCTGCGAATCTGATCCCAGCTGCCGGCATTGGCGCTGAAATAGGCGGCCGCCTTTTCCTGACGGCTGGACTTCACCTGCGACAGGCGTTCCATATCGCGCTCAACCAGCGCATCCGCCTTGTCGAGACGGGCCAAAAGCCCACGTGCAAGATCGCCACTGATCGCATTGTCGGCGAGACGGAAATAAGCCCATGCCCCTTCCTGATAGCGATCGATAAGATCGGCTTCCCCAAGCAGCTTCAGATGGCGCGAAACCCGCGGCTGGGATTGCCCCAATATCGTCGTCAGGTCGGAGACGGTGAGATCACCGCGCGAAAGAAGCGCCAAAATACGCAAGCGGCTTGGTTCAGCCACCGCCTTCAGCACATCTACCATCAGATCGAGTTGCAGTTGCAAACCGGTCATGCCTTCCGCTCTTGATTGATCCATCACCTCATTTACGGTCCGTCGCGGCAATCCGTAAAGATATAAAGATATGTTTATATGAAAAGTAATTCCTGCGCAAGCGATTTTCGTGGCACAATGAGGCAGACAAAGGATTCGCCTCAATAACTGACTGTAAGGATAAGCCATGCGTGCAGGCACAATGCGCCAGAAGGCAATCGCCAAATCGCTGACGCTCCTGCTTCCAGCCGTACCCTATTCGGATTCAGAACCGATCCGCGCTGCGGCGCTCAGCCCCCATATGAAGACGTTGCCACCATCTACTGCCGTGTGGCTGGCGACAGTCGCGCATGTGCGCCACACGCATACTGATTACGATGCACTGCGGGATGATGGATATGACAAGGATTCAGCGCGCTTCTTCGTGCTGGATGCAATCAATACCAAGCTGACCGAATGGCGCGCCACGCGCCTTCTGTCGCCCGAAGACGACGAAGCCGTGGAGATGTGAAAACGCCGCCCCGAGGCGGCGTTTGATACGCGATAGAACACCGGCTACTCGGTGCCGTGGCCTTGCAGATATCCATGTTCACGCGGGTTCGGCATGACAAGGCTGACGACGAAGACAATCACCATCATCGCGGTCACATACCAGAAGAAGCCGCTTTCCATGCCCTGCTGCTTGAACCAGAGCGCCACATATTCAGCCGTGCCGCCAAAGATCGCATTGGCGATGGCGTAGGAAAATCCGACGCCCAGCGCCCGCACTTCCGCCGGAAACAATTCCGCTTTCACGATGCCGCTGATGGAGGTGTACATGCTGACAACCGCCAGAGCGATCACGATATAGATGAATGCCAAGGTCGAGCTCTGCACCGAACCGATCAACGTCATGAGCGGGATTGTGGTCAGGATTGAAATGCCGCCAAAGCCGATCATCATCGTCTTGCGGCCGATCCTGTCGGACAACGCGCCGAAAAGCGGCTGCATCAACATATAGGCCAACAACACGAAGGTCATGGTTTCACTGGCCGTTTCCTTGCTCATGCCAGCAGTGTTGACCAGATATTTCTGCATATACGTGGTGAAAGTATAGAAGGCGAGCGAACCGCCAGCCGTGAAGCCGACGACGACAAGGAAGGCCTTGCGATGGTTCTTCCAGATATTGGCGAAGCTGCCCGCCGCCTTGTTGTTGCGGGTTTCTTCCGTCGAGGTCTCGTGAAGGGTCCGCCGCAGAAAAAGCGCGACGATGGCTGCAACACCGCCAATGGCGAATGGAATGCGCCAACCCCAGGCATGAAGCTCGTCCGATGTCAGGAAGAACTGCAGGACCACGATCACAAGAACAGCGAGCAACTGCCCGCCAATCAGCGTGACATACTGGAACGAGGAGAAGAAGCCACGGCGCCCGGCCAGCGCCACCTCACTCATATAGGTAGCGGTGGTGCCGTATTCGCCGCCCACGGAAAGGCCCTGCAAGAGGCGCACGATCAACAGCAGGAATGGCGCCAGAACACCTATCGTTTCATAGGTCGGCAAAATGGCGATGGCGAAAGAGCCAAGGCACATCATCGTAACCGAAATCAGCATGGATGTGCGCCGACCAAGCTTGTCGGCAATGCGACCAAACAGCCAGCCACCGATGGGGCGCATGAGGAAGCCAGCCGCAAAAATCGCAGCCGCATTCAGCAACTGGCTGGTCTGGTCCTCCGCAGGGAAAAACTGCGATGCGAAATAAAGCGCACCGAAGGAATAGACGTAAAAATCGTACCACTCCACCAGATTACCCGATGCGCTGGCCACGATGGCAAAGACGCGGCGGCGCGTGTCATGGGCATCATGTGCCGCTTCGACCTCACCATTGGCGTCAGCATGCATTTCTGCATTGTTCATTCTGAAAACTCCCGATAGCAGGCGGTTCTCAAACAGCCTGCAAGCCGCCGACCCCAAGCAGGGATTACCGAAATCGGCGATTGTTTCACTTCGTAAACATAAAACTACGAACCGCATTCAACCCGAAAGCAGGCTCGTATTTGAAATGTCCTCCCGGTCGAAATCACGCTGCTTGGATCTATTGCGAAGACACAACGACGCCTGAAACAGTCCTTGAACCGGCGGCCTCGGCGTTCATTCCCATTGAAAAATAAAAACGGAGCAAGAGCATCGAAACCGGCCTCCTGAACGAAGTCGCAACGGGGATGGCGCGCATCGCGGCGTTACGATCATGACAGCTCATATTTAGAGCGGTTTCAGGATGCGGCCAGACCATAGGAACAAAATCGTTTGCATGCAATCTATTCCAATATTAGAAATTGCTTAAATGCATAATTGACGTTACCGAGCGATGAGATTCCAATATAAGGCATTGAAATAATTATAAAATAATTAGATTCTTCTACACGGGCAATCGATCAATTCCCCGTGTAGAGCGATCTTCGGGCAACTATCTCTTCTGAACAACCAGGAAAATACGCGGAAAACGCAGCAGGACTTTCCCGTCTAAAGCCGCCGGATAATGCGGCGCAATCCTCGCCTTGTAAGCCTTCAGATAGTCGGCCTGCTCCTGTTCATCGAGCGGATCGAGAAACGGTCGCAATCCTGTTCCCTTCACCCATTCCGCAATCGCATCCACGCCATCCAGCGGGTGATTATAGACCGTGTGCCATATATCCAGCCGGGCGGCCTGACCGGCGAGCGCGTTATAATATTCCATCACCGGGGGCAGAGGTCCCCTGCCCTTGGTGCCGATCTTGGCAGCAAAGGCCTCTGTTTTTGCGACGTCACGCATACCGACATGGGTCTGCTCGCCCATATTGTCAGGCATCTGGACGGCCAGCACCGCGCCGTGACGAAGCAGCGACAAGAGGCGTTTCATCTGCTCGATGTGATCCGGCAGCCACTGGAAAACAGCATTGGAGAAGAGAACATCGGTTTCTGTATCCGGCTCGTAGCTCGCCACATCGCCGATGGTGAAATCCACCTTCGGCAGGCGGGCCTTGGCCTTCTCGATCATGTCTGGCGATGTATCGAAGCCGGAAACATCAGCTTCCGGCCAACGCTCAACCAGAAGCTCCGTCGAGTTACCCGGTCCGCAGCCGATATCGACCACCTTGCGCGGCTTATCGACCGGTATCTGGGCCAGAAGATCGCGTGCCGGGCGGCTGCGTTCGTCTTCAAACTTCAGATATTGCTTTGCAGACCAGTCTTTCATCATGTTTCCCTTCATCAAATAAAAAAGGCCGGTGCATTGCACCGGCCTTAGCTTTAAAGCGCCAAAGGTTCGTTGAGGTTCTGGCTATGGCGAGACGAAAATGGTGAGGTTCGAGAACCGGAGCGGAGCGTACTTTGCGTACGTGAGCACCGGAAGCGCAGAACCACGCCATTTGCAGACCGCCAGAGCCTGAACATCTCGAACCTTACCGTGTGAGCGGCTTGTAGGTCACCCGTTTCGGGTTGACGCTATCCGGTCCAAGACGACGGATCTTGTCAGCTTCATAGTCCTCGAAGTTGCCTTCGAACCATTCGACATGGCTGTCGCCTTCGAATGCGAGGATATGTGTTGCCAGACGGTCGAGGAACATACGATCATGGCTGATGATAACGGCGCAGCCAGCGAAGTTTTCCAGCGCATCTTCAAGCGCGCCGAGCGTTTCCGTATCGAGATCGTTGGTCGGTTCATCGAGCAGCAGAACATTGCCGCCGGACTTCAGCATCTTGGCAAGGTGAACGCGATTGCGCTGGCCGCCGGAGAGATTGCCGACCTTCTGCTGCTGGTCGCCGCCCTTGAAGTTGAACGCACCGCAATAAGCTCGGGAGTTCATTTCAAACTTGCCGAGCTTGATGACGTCATTGCCGCCGGAAATCTCTTCCCAGACGGTCTTGTTGGCATCGAGCGCGTCGCGGCTCTGGTCCACATAGGAAAGATGAACCGTATCGCCAATACGAACCGAACCGTTATCCGGCTGTTCCTGCTCCGTCAGCATCTTGAAGAGCGTCGATTTACCGGCGCCGTTCGGGCCGATCACACCTACAATGCCGCCTGCTGGCAGCTTGAAGCTCAGATCGTCGATCAGGAGACGGTCGCCATAGCCTTTCGACAGACCCTCGACCTCAATGACCACCTGACCGAGTCGCTCGCCGACCGGGATAATGATCTGCGCATCGCCAGGGCGACGCTCTTCCGCGCTCTTGACCAGTTCGTCATAGGCCTTGATACGCGCCTTGGACTTGGCCTGACGGGCCTTCGGGCTTGCAGAAATCCACTCGCGTTCACGCGACAGCGCCTTTTCACGGGCAGCCTCTTCACGGCCTTCCTGTTGCATGCGCTTGGCCTTGGCTTCCAGATAGGCGGAATAATTGCCTTCATAAGGAATGCCGCGGCCACGGTCGAGCTCGAGAATCCAGCCCGTCACATTGTCGAGGAAGTAGCGATCGTGGGTGATGATCAGCACCGAACCCGGATATTCACGCAGGTGCTTTTCAAGCCATGCGGTCGTTTCGGCGTCCAAATGGTTGGTCGGTTCGTCGAGAAGCAGCAGATCAGGCTTCGAAAGCAGAAGCTTGCAAAGTGCCACACGGCGCTTTTCACCGCCCGATAGTTTGGTCACGTCGGCGTCGCCCGGAGGGCAGCGCAGCGCTTCCATGGCCATTTCAACCTGGCTTTCGAGATCCCAGAGGTTCTGGCTGTCGATGATGTCCTGAAGCTTCGCGCCTTCATCCGCGGTTTCGTCGGAATAGTTCATCATCAGTTCGTTGTAACGGTCGATGATCGCCTTCTTGGCGGCCACACCTTCCATCACATTACCGAGCACGTCCTTGGAAGGATCAAGTTCCGGTTCCTGGGCAAGATAACCGCAGGTCGCGCCATCGGCCAGCCAGGCCTCGCCGGTATATTCCTTGTCGAGACCGGCCATGATCTTGAGGATGGTCGACTTACCGGCGCCGTTTGGGCCGAGAATGCCGATCTTCGCGTCGGGATAGAAGGAGAGATGGATATTCTCCAGAATCTTCTTGTTGCCGTAGGCCTTATTGAGGCCGGACATGTGATAAATGAACTGGCGTGCCATAAAGCGCGTCGTCTCCGCAGGTTGAGAAGCGCGATCGGTCTTAACATTGCCGAACCGCGCGGAAATTGCTGACGCGTATGTAGGCCAAATATGCCCCGGACGCAAACGGCAACCCACGAAACGGAAGCAGCCGGTACCGCAAATCAAACTCTGATGAAAACCATAAATAATGAAACCGGGCGCGGATATTTCCGTCACCCGGTTTCCCCTCTGGCCACCGTCCGCGAAAGTTTCCTCCCTTTCATCGGACGGCCTGCAAGTTATGACGTGGAATCCCGTTTAAAACGCCCCTGATTGCCCTTCAAAAAACCCGTCTGCAAAGTTAGATTTGCCCAAGCTTTTGCGCTTTTCAAGCGGAATCTGCACAAAAAACGCAATTGCCTAAAATTCATTCACACTCCGTTCCAGTGCCTGTTTAAGCGACGCCGCAACGGAGGAGATTGACTATTTGCACGGCATAAAATCAGATGGCGAAATGACATTCAAAACCATTCATCATCTGCCGGTTTCAGACAAATCAGAACTCCCGTTCCGCACCGTCCGCGCCGGGACACCGCGAGCCGTTGTCCAGATATGCCACGGCCTTGCCGAACATTCCGCACGCTATGAACGCTTCGCGTCCGTCTTGGTCGCAACAGGCTACCACGTCTATATCCACGACCATCGCGGTCACGGAGCCAATATCGGCGCTCATGCGCCAAGAGGAATGTTTGCACAAAAGCAGGGCCATCGTGTGGCTATCGAGGACGTGCAGACGCTTAACCGGCATATTCACGAGAACCATCCGGGCCTTCCGGTCGTGCTTTTCGGACATTCCATGGGCGGGCTGATCGCGCTGAACTATGTGCTGGACTACGCTGACACAGTCGATGCCGCCGCGATCTGGAATGCCAATGTCGATGGTGGCGCGGAAAGCGCTGCAGCGCTCGCACTTCTTTATATGGAGCGCATGCTGAAAGGCTCAGATGTTCCGAGCACCATTCTGCCAAAGATGACTTTCCGCGCCTGGGGTCGATCCATAAAGGGCCACCGCACGCTATTCGACTGGCTTTCGCACGACCCGGCAGAGGTCGACGCCTATGTCGCCGATCCGCTTTGCGGCTTCGATGCCAGCGTGGCGTTATGGATCGACATTTTCCGCTTGATCCGCCGTGGCGCCGACGACCGGAACTTTTCCAATATCCCGCGAAACATGCCCTTCAATCTTGTTGGTGGAGCCGAAGACCCTGCAACGGTGAACGGTGCCGCAGTGCGCAGATTGGCAGACAGAATGCGGAAAATGGGTTTTGAGCGTGTCAATTGCACGATCCTGCCCGGCACCCGCCACGAGAGCCTCAATGAAATCAACCGGGATGAGGTGACACAGAATTTTCTGGATTGGCTGGCGGAGGCTCTTCCGTATCCGGCAATGTCCGGCTAAAAAACGGCAGTCAACCGATCAATCAAGCTATTATCCGGGCCAGAACTCACGTTTACTTGAACCGTCTTGGCTTTGCCATCCAATCAATGCTATGGAGCGCGCCTTGCGCGTTATCGGGTTTCCGGGCAGGAAAGCCGAGCTTAAGCAGATAGCGCGAGGAATAAAGGAACACTCCGCTTGGACACACCGACGATTTCTGTGGTTATCCCCTGCCGCAACGAAGCCGACAATCTTGCCTTTTTGCTGGATGAAGTCGATGCCGCCATGCAGGGCCGCGCATACGAAGTCATCGTCGTCGACGACGGTTCGACGGACTCGACCAGCGATGTACTCGCGGGCCGCATTCATGCCGGGAAGCCACTCCGCCATCTGCGCCATGACCGGTCGTCAGGCCAGAGCGCTGCTGTGCGCTCCGGTGTTTTCGCGGCACGCGGCAAGATCGTCGTGACTATGGATGGCGACGGACAGAACAACCCCGCCTATCTCCCGGTTCTGGCAGATGCACTGTTAAAGGCCGGGCCTGATTACGGCATTGCAGCCGGACAGCGCCTCAAGCGCACGGATACGAAACTCAAGCAGCTTTCGTCTCGCTTTGCTAACAATCTGCGCGGCGCGATCCTCAAGGACAAGACCCGCGATTCCGGCTGCGGCCTGAAAGCGCTGCACACTGACCTGTTCCGGCAACTGCCGTTCTTTGACGGATGGCATCGCTATCTGCCTGCTTTGGCAATCCGCGAAGGTTTCGACGTCGTGCATGTCGATGTTGTCGACCGCGAACGCCGCCACGGCAAATCCAATTACGGCATTCTGGACCGTGGAGTGCGTGGCATTCTGGACCTTTATGGCGTCTGGTGGCTGCGGAAGCGCCGCAAGGTCGTTCCGCGTGTGAGAGAGATCACCCATGACTGATATTTTCAACAGCCTGTCACAGTGGCTGCACGAGGTTTTCGTGGCCCAGTGGGATGGCTGGATCGTGCTGGGCTTCGTCGCTCAGGCCTGCTTCACCATGCGCTTCGTTGTGCAGTGGTTGGCTTCCGAAAAGGCAAAACGCAGCGTCATGCCGGTTGCCTTCTGGTTCTTCTCACTCTTCGGCGGCATTTTGCTGCTGATCTATGCGATCCAGCGTAAAGACCCGGTCTTCATCGCTGGCCAAGGACTTGGCCTCATCGTCTATGTTCGCAATCTCTGGCTCATCGCCAATGAGAAGAAGCGGCTGACATCCGGGGAATAAACTCCCCGGTCGTTTCCAGAGCATTTCTGGACGCAAAATCGGTTTCCACTTTTGCTGGAAATGCTCTGGTCAGGCCCGAAGCGTCCGCCCAACCGAACGATAATCTAGCCCGGTGCCTGCAATATCTTCTGCCTTGTAGACATTGCGTAGATCAATCAGCACATTTCCGGCCATGACATTGGCCACTCGCTTAAGATCGAGCGCACGATAAGCGTTCCATTCGGTCAGCAGGGCAACGACGCCTGCGCCCTTCGCCGCTTCGTAAGCTGAATTGCACCAGACAACATCAGGAAGCACCGCCCTGGCAGCGTCCATGGCCTCAGGGTCATGCGCCTGAACCTTGATCCCGGCTTTCTGAATGGCCGCGATAATGTCGAGCGCAGGAGACTCGCGAATATCATCGGTGTTCGGCTTGAAGGCGACGCCCAGGACAGCAACCGTGTCTGCACCGTTTTCCATGGCGGCAGTCACGATCCGTTCGGCCATCGACTGTTTGCGCGTCTCATTGACCGCAATGACCTGTTCGATCAGCGATTGCGGGGCATCATATTTCTTGCCCGTCGCAGCAAAGGCCCGCGTATCCTTCGGGAAGCACGACCCGCCGAAGCCCGGACCGGCATGCAGGAATTTCGAGCCGATGCGATTGTCCATACCAATGGCGCGCGCGACTTCCTGCACATTGCCGCCGGTCTTCTCACAAAGGTCCGCAACCTCGTTGATGAATGTCACCTTCATGGCCAGAAAAGCATTGGCCGCATATTTGATGATTTCCGCATTTTCCAGCGACGTGACGACCATCGGCGTTTCACGCAGGTAAAGCGGACGATAGAGGCGTTGCATCGCGGTTCTGCCGCGCTCGTCTTCCACCCCAACAACAACACGGTCGGGTCGCATGAAATCCTCGATTGCCGAGCCTTCCCGCAAGAATTCCGGATTGGACACCATCGAGAACGACACAGCCGGATTGGCAGCCTTGATACGGTCGCGTATGCGCGCATTGGTGCCAACCACGACCGTCGACTTGATGACGACCACGGCGCCCGGCTTCATGGCGGCGGCGATTTCATCCGCAGCTGCTTCGATATATTGCAGGTCCGCCTCGCCATCACCGCGACGGGACGGTGTGCCGACAGCGATGAAGATGACGTCGGCATCCGCGACACTTGTCGGAAGATCGGTGCTGAACTCCAGCCGACCATCGCGAATATTGCGGGTCATCAGCTCATCGAGCCCCGGCTCGAAGATGGTGACTTTCCCGGCCTTCAGCCGCTCGATGATCGACGGGTTCTTGTCGACGCAGGTAACGTGAAAGCCGAATTCGGCAAAACACACACCCGAAACCAGACCCACATAGCCCGTTCCGATCATCGCCAGCTTCATATGTTCAGTCCTTCAGTTTGGCTTCGCGTGAGATTCCGGCCCCGGTTTGCCGGAAATGGCAGCGTTAGAGAACCGGAGCATCGTTCACTTAAAGTTACATGCAGACCGGAAACGTCAAACAACGCCATTTGCAGGCGGCCAGAACCGAAATATCGGTAGGCTCACAGCCATTTGTCGTAGTCGGATACCAGAAGATGCAGCGGCTTCTCGTTTTCATCGATATTCGAAAAACGGCCAATCGGCTCGCGGAAAATATTGTCGGTCAGGTCGTCGTTGACGGTCGAAACCTCGCCGATCAGCACATCGCCGCCTTCCCCCCAGAAAGCATGCCAATTGCCCGGCAGCAGCGTCACGCTTTCGCCCGGCTGCAGCTTCAGATGAGCACCAGCCTTCTGCGTCACAAGGCGTCCGTCGGTGGCAACCGTCACGTCGGTTTGCTCATCCACACTACCATCCGGCAGCGAGTTGAACAGTTCCAGCACCAGCGTGCCACCACCACGATTGATGATGTCTTCGGCCTTCACCACATGCCGGTGCATCGGAGAAAGCTGGTTCTTGCGCGAGATCATGATCTTTTCGGCATAAAGCATGCCGCCGCCGCGCTTGAGGTCTTCTGCGTTGCCGTTACGCGTGGTGAAGAGGAACAGGCCAAGATCGGCGAACTTGCCCTGCCCGTAGTCCGTAATATCCCAACCAAGACGCGCGTCGCGAATGGCATGCGCATCCGAAGAGGTCCGCGCCTTCAATTCCTCGGGCGACCAATATGCGAAAGGCGGCATGACATAGCCGAAAGAGCGGATGAAAGCGTCGCTTTCGCGGATGATTTCGTTGATTTCAGAACGTTTCATGGCCACCGAGCCTCCCATGGAATGAAACAGATTGGGATGTGGTTGACGTGGTAACTGGCTTTTAAACCAATTTGCAATCCCGGAAACGCTCCGAAGGCGGATGTAACACATATTTGCGACGATCTGATCACGCCGCAAAAGCGACATTTTGGCGTGTCGTCTTTACGCGAAAACCATGTCGCATCCCAATGCGCGTTTAGAATAGTTCAGTGATTGAATCGAGATAACGGAAGCTAGTTCACAGACCTCGGGAGATGTGGGCAAGCCATTGAGATAACGGGACAAGCCGTGCTTCCGGAAGACAAAGGGAACACCGGATCGAGCCATAGTCGCTGGGAGAACAGCAGAAGGCAGATCCAAGATGGAAAGCAAGGGTTCGAGGCTATGGACGTTCGCAACGAAATGCTGGGGCTGTTGACCGGGCGCGACCCCAATTTCAGCCTGGAGCAGAAATTCTACACCGATCCAGAATATCACAAGCTGGATCTGGAGAACATTTTCTACAAGGACTGGCTGTTTGTCGGCCATGATTGCGAGCTGCCGAAGACCGGTTCCTATATGACCGTGCAGATCGGCGCTTATCCTGTTGTCATCGTTCGCGATGCGCAGGGCGGCATTCGTGCTTTCCACAATTCCTGTCGCCATCGTGGTTCGCGCATTTGCGCGGCTGAAAAGGGAACCGCCGCAAAGCTCGTCTGCCCTTATCACCAGTGGACCTATGAACTGGACGGGCGTCTGCTCTTCGCGCGTCAGGTCGGCCCTGACTTCAAGCCTGCCGAATACGGCCTGAAGCCGGTTCATTGCGAAACCGTCGCCGGCTATATCTATGTCTGCGTCGCCGAGGAAGCGCCCGATTTCGGTGCATTCCGCAATCTGGTCGAGCCTTATCTCGCACCGCACAATATCAAGGATGCAAAGGTCGCCTTCGAAAGCTCGATCATCGAGAAGGGCAACTGGAAGCTCGTCTGGGAAAACAACCGCGAGTGCTATCACTGCGCCGCGAACCATCCAGAACTCTGCCGCACCTATCCGGAAGCTCCGTCGGCAACCGGCGTGCAGGGCGTGATGGAAGACCCGGAGATCAACCAGCTCTGGAAGAATTGCGCCAGCGTCGGTCTGCCTGCAGAATTCAACATGTCCGAAGATGGGCGCTATCGCATCACCCGCATCCCACTTCTGCGCGACGCGGTGAGCTACACCATGTCTGGCAAGGCGGCAGTCAAGAAGCCTTTGAGCGATCAGGTGGCTGGCAACACGAATATCGGTGCGATGTTGATGTTCAACTATCCATCAACTTGGAACCACCTGATGGCAGATCATGCGATTTCCTTCCGCGTTCTGCCGATCAGCGCCGAGGAAACGCTTGTCACCACCAAATGGCTCGTCCACAAGGATGCCGTCGAAGGCGTGGATTATGATCTCGATGAACTGACCCATGTCTGGATCCAGACCAATGACCAGGACCGGCAGATCGTTGAAGAAAATGCGGTGGGCATTTGCTCGCCCGCTTATCAGCCGGGCCCTTACTCGGTTGAACATGAAGGCGGCGTGATGCAGTTCCTCGAATGGTACACCAACACCATTACGCCGCGCCTGCGTGGTGAAGCGGCAAAGCTCAGCCGCGTCGCCTGATTTTTGAAATGCAGTTGAAGAAGTGAGAAGGCCATGCAGCCTCTGAAATATCTGGACGAGATGCTGCCGTGGAACGACAGGTTGCAGATGCTGGAATGCATCTCGGCCATCGAAGAAGCGCCAGACGTCATGACCTTCTCCTTCAAGACCGCCGAGGACAACTGGTTCCGCTATACGCCGGGCCAGTTCGTCACTCTGGAACTGCCGATTGAACGGGCAGATGGCCTCGGCCCGGTGCTACGGACCTATACGCTTTCCTCGACCCCTTCCCGCCCCTACCACGTCTCCGTCACCGTCAAGGCGCAGAAGGACAGCATCGGCACGCGCTGGATGCTCGACAATCTGCGTCCGCCGATGAAGATCAAGGCTTACGGACCGAACGGCGATTTCTCACTCGCCAATCATCCGGGCGAAAAGTATCTTTTCGTCTCTGCCGGTTCCGGCATCACGCCGATGGTTTCCATGACGCGCTGGCTCTTCGACTGTGCACCAGCGACCGACGTCGCGTTCATCAATTGCGCGCGCACGCCGGACGACATCATTTTCCGCCGTGAACTGGAGCTGCTTGCCGGTCGCATGGAAGCAATGCATCTGGCCTTCATTGTCGAGCAATCATCGGCACGCCATGTCTGGCCGGGCCTGCACGGGCGCATAGACCGTGCGCGGCTTGAACTGCTGGCGCCTGATTTCCTGCATCGCAAGGTTTTCTGCTGTGGGCCGGAACCGTTCATGAACGGTGTGCGGGGCCTGCTGGAAGACGCCGGTTTCAACATGGCCAACTATCATCAGGAGAGCTTTAATCCGGCCAGCGAGATTTCGTCGGTTCCGGTACCGTCCACGCTCTCCGAACCGGCGAGTACAGCGACAGCACCCATCGCCCCGGCCGTGGCAGCAGCCAGCGTCGTCTTCAGCCTTTCCGGCGTGGAAGTCGAATGTACGGAAAACGACACAATCCTGCTTGCCGCCCGTAGTGGCGGCCTCAAGATTCCGAGCGCCTGCGAGTTCGGAATCTGTGGCACCTGCAAGGTGAAGTGCCTCGGCGGAGAGACCGAGATGAATCACAATGGCGGCATTCGCGACGACGAAATTGCCGAGGGCTATATCCTCGCCTGCTGCAGCCGCCCACGCGGGCGCGTGGAGATCGATGCCTAGAGCGCATCCAGAAAAGTGCGAAGCGGTTTTCGGAATAAAATGCGCGCTCTGAAAATCAGGCTTTCTTCAGAAACTCGGTCCGCAGCACCAGTCCCTTGACCTGCTTGGTGCTGCAATCGACTTCGTCCGGGTTCCCGGTGAGGCGAATGCCCTTGACCAGTGTTCCCCGCTTCAATGTCGTGGAGGTTCCCTTGACCTTCAGGTCCTTGATCAAGGTGACGGAATCGCCGTCATTCAACTGAGTTCCATTGCTGTCGCGGACGATAACATCTGTCATGATGGTTTCCTGTCTGGTGTCTGATTTGAGCCGTCCGTAGCACTCTTGCCGATGTTATACCAGAACGCGGCTTATTGCTGGTCTCGTGAACCCTGTCTGGCTATAGTCGGTTACGGAATAAGCAAAGCGAGTATTCTATGATCGGTCATGCACTTGTGGTTGTCGACATCCAGAATGATTTCTGCCCCGGCGGTGCGCTGGCCGTCGATCGCGGTGACGAAATCATTCCCACCGTCAACCGGCTGATCGATGAAAGCGAACACGTGATCCTCACGCAGGACTGGCACCCGGCCAATCATTCAAGCTTCGCCTCGACTCATGCCCACGCCCAGCCTTTCGATACGATCGAGATGGCCTATGGCCTGCAGACGCTCTGGCCCGACCATTGCGTTCAGGGCGGTCATGGCGCAGATTTTCACGCCGATCTGCAGTGGACACGGGCACAGCTCGTCATTCGCAAAGGCTTTCGCATCGGCATAGACAGCTATTCTGCATTCTTCGAAAACGACCGCAGCACGCCGACCGGTCTTGGCGGGTATTTACGCGAACGTAACATTGGTTCGCTCACTCTGGCGGGACTGGCCACCGACTTCTGCGTCGCCTATTCGGCGCTCGACGCCATTGCAGAAGGCTTTCAGGTGCGCGTCCGTCTGGATGCGTGCCGCGGGATCGACCTTAATGGCTCAATGGAAATCATGCTGCAGAAGATGAAACAGGCTGGTGTCGAGTTGATTGACGAGCCTGTTTCAGCATCACATTTACTCTAGTGGTCTGATTCCGACATTTGCGTCCCTCTGATACAGGCGCCGGGCAAATGTCGGAATCGCAAAGACCACTAGTAACTTCATGTATCTGGTGGATTTTTCGAATTTGACGTTTGAAACAGCATCTCATTCAGCCGGAATTCAAACGTCAAATTCAATCCACCAGTTCGCCGTCCGGCAGCACGACGAAGATCAACACAGCGATGATGGTGATAAAGAACCGGAACGCAGATTCGATCCCGTTCCAGGTTTGCGACATCCACATGCCGAACCATTCGCCGCCAACCGACATGAAGCCGACCTGCCAGACCAAAAAACCGAGTGCGAGACCGGCAATGGCCCATTTCTTCGAACGGTTGAAGCTGACCGCCCGGTCAGTCAGACGGCCGAGCATCGCAAACGCCCCGATCCAGCACAGGATTGCCGTTAGCGTCTCTGCCGCGATGATGAGAATATAGGCGGCATTGTGCAGCATCGGATTAGTGATGGCGCGATACTTGATCGTGGCATCGGGAAAGATGGTATCCATCATCAGGACGTGCTGCACGAACCCGAAATTCGTGTCGTAATCGGTGATATTACCGAACGAAACCAGCGTTGCGAAAAAGGCTATAGCCGCCACGAAGGCGGTTTTGCTCAAACGTGTTACGATCATGGAAATCCCCTTCCCCGAATGAGCCGCAGCGCGCCGATCATGATCCCCTGAAAACAATCTGCAGCATGAAAACGCGATGTCAGTCGCGTCCGGTGATGGTCCTCAACTCCGGCGATTCGGTCAAGGCCAACAAAAAAGGGCAGCCGAAGCTGCCCTTCTAATCCAAGGATACAAGGCCAACTAGTGCCCTGTCACCTCTTCGGCTTCTTCCTGCCAGTTCGGATTGAGCCGGTTGTAGCGCAGCGAAGACATGAACGAGAGACCGATCAAAGCCGCGCCGATAAGGCCGGTAATGACTTCCGGAATATGTACCAGCGTCTGGACATACATGATGACCGCCAGAACCAGGATCGCATAGAAAGCACCATGTTCGAGGTAGCGGTACTGACCCAGCGTCTTGCGCTCGACAAGCATGATAGTGAGCGAACGCACATAGAATGCGCCGATACCAAGACCGATAGCGATGATGAACAGGTTCGTGGTCAGCGCGAACGCACCGATAACACCATCGAACGAGAAGCTGGCATCCAGCACTTCAAGATAGATGAAGGCGCCAAGACCACCGCGATGGACCATATCCATCTGCTCCTGCGTCGCATCCAGAACCTCGCCCAGTCCTTCGACAGCGAGGAAGGTCAGGAGACCGAACAGGGCTGCGATCAGGAAGGTGTGCGAATGTTCGGCATCAAGCTGGTACGAGAAGAAGATGATCAGAGCGATCGCCACACCGATCTCGACCCCCTGCACCGAAGCAAACTTCGACATACGGCTTTCGATGGCCTTGATCCAATGCACGTCCTTCTCGACATCAAAGAAGTACTTCATGCCGACCATAAGCAGAAATGTACCGCCAAAGGCAGCAATACCTGTATGGGATTCCGAGATCACGCGAGCATATTCATCCGGCTGCCAGATCGCGAGTTTCAATGCAGAGATCGGATCGGTCCACATGGCAACGGCGACAATGGCAAGCGGGAAGATGATGCGCATGCCGAAAACGGCAATGATAATGCCCCAAGTCAGGAAGCGATGCTGCCATTCCGGCGTCATGTCGCGCAGGATGCGCGCATTGACGATAGCGTTATCGAAAGAAAGCGATATTTCGAGAACGCTCAAAACTGCACAGATGATGAAGACGGAGACCATTCCCCCAAAAGTGCCGGTCATTTCGAAACCGAGCCAAACGGCACCAGCGAGACCCAGTACGGTAAAAACCATGGGCCAAATAAAGTAACGAAGAGTGGCCATTTCAAACCATTGAATTCTTATTGTTTATCAAACGGAAACAGCCACTGGCCGCTGCAGCACACTGCCGTGAAGCGAAATCCGCTTCCCGTCGCGCGCTACCTGACCACTGCTCTTCCCGCCAAGGCGTACCGGCTATGTAAGTAGCTTGCCAGATGCAAACAAGAGAAAGCGTGGCAATAATTTGGCCAATTTGCGGATTTGATGTGCTGAAATATTTCGTTACTATTCCGTGATACTAAAGTAGAACAGCCTCACAACTCCACCTACTCGCCCTCATAGTAAAATCTGCCGAAACGTCAGATTTGTACGAATTGTCACGTGGCAAAAACTTCATCACAACATAGATTTATAATGTGGGCTGCACACCGCTGCCGGTTGCAGGCCTTTCAGGAATAAGGGAATTCAACAGATGATTGCTCCGGAAGAGCTACAGCGCCGAATAGAAAAAAGACTTGCTGAGAGCAGTTTTTCACAACCGGAACTTCTGATCCGGCGGGCGCATCGTTTGGCGCAGGAAGGCAAGAACGGATCAGCCTCGGTGGCCGACGCACTGCTGAAGGAAGCCGGTTCGCAAGTAGGTCTGCAGGAGCTTTCCGAAATAATCGACCACAAGCCCTGGCTGCTCGAAACGATTATCAATGGCGCTGGGAAAAAGGTCGGCAACTCCGACCATCATTAGATGTGCGTTAGAACAAACATTTAGAGCGCATTTCCAGTATTTTTCTTTCGATACATGACTGCAAGGGGAGACACAGATGATGATAACCGGACCTCAATGCCGTGCAGCCAGAGCGCTTGTGGAATTCTCACGCGACCGTCTGGCCCAACTATCAGGGATCGACGCAACGACCATCGAGCAGTTTGAGCGCAAGCTCGGTACGCCAACGGGCGAACAGATACAGGCATTGGCCAATGCGCTGGAAAAAGCCGGTGCGCAATTCATTCCCGAAAATGGTGGCGGTGTCGGGGTACGCCTGAAATTCAATCGTTCGGAGACTAAACGCATTGCCAATCTGGAGAACGAGGGCGGCCCGACTGCCTCCGACGAGGTGCCGTAGCAAGCGCAGGCTTTTCGATAGCGCGTCCTGAAAACGACCGCGTAAATAGTTGGAGCGCCGACCCGGTTCAATCAGATCGGCGCTCCAGACTCTCAATTCCTGAAAAGACTTACTTGTCAGTCAGGGCCGGCGGATCCAGACGCTCCTGCATCTTGATCGTCACCAGATCCTTGGCTTCAAGATCATAATCTTTGAAAGCAGCACCGCGAAGAACCTGATCGTCATAGGTCTTGACGTAGTAAGTCATGTTCTTCATGTCGGCGATGGTCGTCCACTGCGTGTATTCGAGCGGCGTTGCCAGGTCCACGATCCAGCCCTTGGGAATATCAAAGTTGTTGGCGATATGCTCGGCCAGACGAACGCTTTGCGACCCGCTCGGCACCTTTGCCGCCGACAGAACGAAAGCGGTTGCGCGCACAAACCTTGATGGAGGCGTCGTGTCTCCAGGCACGCCCAGCATACCCGATCCTTCACCCAATGGCGTGAAAGTAGCGCCATTGACCTTGAGCGGCTTGGTATTGTCCGGCGACAGGTGAACATAATTGCGCAGATTGGTCATGTGCCAGTCGAAGGACGGCGAATTCGTCATCACTCCGAGCGGATTGTCATAAACCTTCAGCTTGCCATCGATGGGTTCAATGACAATCGATGCACCCGTCGCATCGTGCAGTGTATAATGCACAGGTGGTGCGAAACCCATATTGGGTTGCTTGACATCAATGACGGCAATGCTGCCAAGAGCTGCCTTCACTTCCGCCACGGTGGAGAAATTGGTCAGGGCCCAGCTCAAAACATCCCAAGGAGCAAGGCTGTCTTCCGCCTTGGCCGTGGAAGGATCCTGGAACTTGGCGTAATCCGGGAAATAGAGGATGCCGCCCGCAAGTCCCTTCTCATTCATGCCATCCGTGAGAGCCGGAATGCCGAATGCATTCATGCCGATCACGGCATATTTGCTCTTCCATTGCTTGCCGGGTTTCGCGTCGGCGGCGATCGCCGTGAAAGCATAGTTTCGCGGAACGACGATCATATCGGACTTGAGTTCGAACCCGAACTCCATCGTGCGTGCATAGACCATACCACCGTCGCTCGTCGGGAGAACGAAGCTGGTGCAGGCGAAAGCTGCCTGAGGAACGACCACAGCTGCAGCGATGAGAGCAGTTGCAGCGCCCCGCGCAAACATCCGGCGAGACGACTTCCAGATAGATTGTTTCGTTTTCATGATGACCTCGTTACTCCACGATTTGTCATATTAAGAATTGCCAAAATAACTTCCTCGCCTCACCTCAATGAGAAAAGAGGCGCCGCTCCCATTCCGAATAAATGGTTGCACCTGATGAAAGTAAACAGAACAAACCTTAATATAAGTATCAATTCTCAGTTTATTTCCCTGAATGATTAACATATATATGGAGAAAGATTTGAATCTGATGTATTATCGAAATTGCTAATACATAATCAAGGGAGTTTTTTCGGTTAAAGACGGAAGATCGCGTAACCAGAACGGGAATTTACTGTTAAAATTTTCTAGAAGTATTATATTAGCATCAACTGTTTTAATAGGTATGTCAGCGACATCGTTCGCGGCAGATGCCGTGACACCACAACCAGAAATTCAGGACCAGCAGCGCTGGCGCGTGATTTTCAGCCCATATGTCTGGGGTGCATCGCTGAACGGCACCGCTGGTCTGCTAGGCCGCAGCACCGATGTTAACGTCCCCTTTCGCGAAATTTTCGATAATCTCGATATGACTTTCATGGGCAATGTCGATATCAGCAACGGCACGGTTGGTTTTTTCATCGACGGTCAGTACGTCAAGACCAGTCAGGATGAAAACCTCCGCGACAATGAACTCGCCCTCGATATCAAGACAACCACCTTGGCAGCTGGTGCTTATTATCGCGTCTATGAACAGCAGCTCGAGGGAACGACGCTCTTCGGAAACCAGCGGATTTTCGCGATTGAACCAACCGTGGGTGTTCGCTGGACAAGACTGGAGGCCGGACTTGAAGTTGGCCCTTACAGCGAGTCGCGCAAGGTGGAATGGACCGATCCCTTTGTAGGCGCGCGTGTCTTCTACGACATCAATGACCGGTGGAACATTTTTGCAGAAGCCGACATTGGTGGTTTCGGAGCTGGAACCAAACTCAGCGCCAATGGCCAAATCTATCTTGGATATCGAACAACGGTTTTCGATATTCCCACGACATTCCGTGTCGGCTACCGCGCGCTTTATCAGGACTACAAGGACAACGATACGGTTGAGAATTTCAAGTATGACGTGACCCAGCATGGGCCAGTCGTCGGTTTCTCCGTCTCGTTCTAGCGCTCGTGGACAAAGGTTGACTGAGGAATCATTTTTTGATTCAAGGCTGCCATTTGGAGGCTGCTTTGGGCGAACGGATAGGTTTGACAGACGAGGAATGGTCGGTAATCAGTCCGCTTCTACCTGCTGAAAGTGGGCGTGGATGCCGCCCTGCTCAGGACAATCGGCGTTATTTCGAAGGCATGCTGTGGATGGCGCGCACAGGAGCGCAATGGCGGCATCTGCCTGATGAATACGGCAAGTGGAACAGCGTCTTCCGCCGATATCGACGCTGGGTGGAGACCGGTGTTTTCGAGGCACTGCTTGAGACACTGGCCGAACTGGTGGAACGGGATCGAAGTGCCGACATGATCGACAGTACCGTGGTCCGGGCACACCATTGTGCAGTCGGCATAAAAAGGGGACTCAAGAGACCGAGGCGCTTGGCCGATCGCGCGGCGGTTTCACAACCAAACTCCATGCCCGGTGCGATGCGAAAGGCCGACCGCTCGGCTTCGTCCTGACGCCCGGACAAACGCATGATACCCAGGGCTTCGCGCCGTTATTCCGGATGATCTCCGACCAGATCGAGGCGTTCCTCGCCGACAAGGGTTATGACGCTGACGCCATTCGCGACGAGATCGCCAGCGCCAATATCGAGGCCGTCATTCCGACAAAAAGCAACAGACGCCAACCAATCCCGCACGACAAAGCCAAATACAAATGGCGTAATCAGATCGAGCGCCTCTTCAACAAGCTCAAGAACTGGCGGCGCGTTGCGACCCGCTATGACAAGACCAAGGAATCCTACCTCGGTTTCGTCGCAATCGCTGCAGTCAAACTATGGATACCCTTTGTCCACGAGCGCTAGT